>CAZSPO010000021.1:0-4053 GCA_964608775.1 uncultured Chthoniobacterales bacterium
ATGCTGGCGGTGCCGGCCGGGCTGCTTTCGGCCGCGATTGCCTCGATGGTGGTCGCTTTCCTCTTCGGCCCGCAAACGTGGTTCGACCTGTTTCACGTGAACAGCGGGCCGCTGCTGGTTCACTACGGCAGCGAGATCCGGCAGCCGCGGTACTGGGCGGGGCCGGCGCTGGTGTTGGCCGGGGGGCTCCTGATCACGTGGCGGATTGATTTGGTGCTTGACATCGATCCAAGCTACATCGCCGAGGCACGCTGGATGGCGGCCTGCCTCACGGTCGTGTCCTTTGCGACGCTCGCTTCTTCGGCCTTTGGTGTCGGGCTGTACGCGCATCAGCGTGGATAATCCTCACACCAAGCCCGTCGCTTTCTGGGAATGGGTCATCGCCGAAGTGCAGGCTCGTTATCCCGACGTGATTTTTCTGTCCGAAGCCTTCACCCGCCCGAAAATGATGCAGGTCTTGGCCAAGGCTGGGTTCACCCAAAGTTACAGCTACTTCACCTGGCGCAACACAGCCGCCGAGCTGCGTGAATATTTCGAGGAGCTCACTCGCTCCAGCATGCGATGGTATTTTCGACCGAATCTCTTTCCCAACACCCCCGATATTCTCCCTCAATTCTTGCAGACAGGCGGTCGCCCGGCCTTTCTCATCCGCGCCCTTCTCGCCACCACCCTCTCGCCAGTCTACGGAATCTACAGCGGATTTGAGCTTTGTGAAAATGCCGCCGTGCCTGGCAAAGAAGAATATCTGGACTCGGAAAAATACCATTTCAAAGAGCGGGATTGGGAAGCGCCCGGCCATATTAAGTCGGTGCTGACCCGGCTCAATGCGATCCGCAAAACGAATCGCGCCCTGCACCAATTCGAGCGACTTTGGTTTTGCCCCTGTTCAAATCCTCAAATCCTGGCATACGCCAAACAGACCAGCGGCGGGGAAAACACCCTCCTCATTGTGGTCAACCTTGATCCGCACCAATTTCAATCCGGCTGGATTGAGGTGCCGCTGGCCGAGCTTGGATTCTCCGCAGAGGATAAATATCTCGTCGAAGATCTGCTCAACGACGAAAGCCATGTCTGGCAAGGCGTCTCGAATTATGTGGCCCTCGACCCGACGGTTACGCCGACCGTTACACCGACGGCCAAACCGGGCCATTGCTTTCGCCTCCGGCGCCGTCTTGGTCGACAGAACGCCCTGGACCATTTCGCGTAAATTTTCTGTGGAAATTTCTCGCGGTTCCTTTTGCGGGTTTTATTCCCTCAACCCGTTCGCGTCAGCAATCTGCCATTTGATTGCAGAAAAATGGAGGCGTGCATCCGATTTTTTGTAACGAATTTGTTGCATTCGCCGACTTTTCCATGGAAATAACCTCTAATCGTCGGCTCCGGTTTCCCCGGGATCCGCGTGAACACAAGGAAACACTGCAACATGGAAAACATTCTAACGACACGGGAATTGCAAATTGAGCGGAAGCATTTTTTCATTGAATTTCGGGAAAATGCTCGTGGCCGATTTCTTCGGATCACCGAGGAAGCGCATGGCCATCGGAACAGCGTGATCGTCCCGAGCACCGGGATCGAAGAGTTCATGACCCTCATGCAAGAGGTGGTCGACACCCCGGCCACCGCTCACGCCGCCTGATTCGACCGCGCCTCCCCGCGCAGTTATCGCCCCCCGGGACACCGACCCCACGGTGTCCCCGGGGGTTTTTTCTACCTGGTCAAGCAAGCGGCTCCGCCCCCGAATTAAACACGGGAGCATTGCCCCCCTTAGCCGAAGTAGGGGCGCAGCACGTTGCGAGCGGTCCGCAGCGCTTGCTGACGGCCTTCCAATGATTTGCCAAAGGTCTCGTCCTCGACCTCAATGCAAACCGGGCCGTCATAACCAGCCTCCCGCACGGAGCCCATGTAATGCGCCCAGTCAATCTCCCCAAACCCCGGAATTCGCGGCTGATGCCACTTGAGCGGTTCCGCGAATATCCCGACTTCATCGAGCAGAGCATGCTGGATTTTAACATCTTTTGCGTGTAAATGAAACAGCTTGTCCCCGAATTCTCCGAGCGGCCTTTCATAATCCATAAACTGGAACGCGAGATGGGACGGGTCGTAGTTTAGCCCGAAAAAGTCGCTCGGGATATCTTCAAACATCCGCCGCCAAATCGCCGGAGAGGAAGCGAGATTCTTGCCGCTCGGCCATTCTGCATCGGTGAAATACATGGGACAATTTTCAATCCCAACTCGCACCTGGCGCTCTTCGGCAAAGGCGATGAGCGGTTTCCAAACCTCAAGAAACCGGGGCCAATTCTCTTCGACACTCCGCTTCCAATCCCGCCCGACAAAAGTATTCACGGTGTCCAATCCCAACAGCGGGGCGGCGGCGATCACTTTTTTCAAGTGCGCAATGGCGGGTTCTGCCACCGTCGGATCCGGGTCCAACACATTCGGGTAATACCCCAGGGCGCTGATCTCCACGTCGTGTTGCCGTGCCAGAGCGAGCAGGTCGGAAGCCTGCGCAACGGTCAAGTCAGTCACGTCCACATGGGTCACGCCGGCATATTTGCGCTCCGCCTTGCCCAAAGGCCACGACATGAGTTCGACGGTCTCAAAACCCTCTGATGCAGCGAATTGCAAGACTTGTTCGAGGGAACGTTCAGCGAGAATGGCGGAGACAAATCCGAGTTTCATAGGGAGATCCAGTTTTGGGTGTGGTGACTGTTAAGAATCGCTTCGCAGAGACAAACCTCATGATGCCCATCCTCTGCCGTCGCATAGAGTGGTTCCTTCGGCACGACCCCGGTCGCGATGGCTGTGTAAACGGAGCGGTATAACATTTTGAAGGTGTCCGGAAATCCTTCCGCGTGACCCGGCGGATAGTCGGTAAAACTGCCCGCATCTTCGAAGCCTGGGCAGGCGCGATGAGAGACCCGATTCGCTTCGTCCCGGCTCCCATAGCGGATCGTGTTTGGCTCTTCGCTTTCCCACCAAGCGGACCCTTCCGTGCCATAAATCTCAAGCCGGAGCGCGTTCTTCCTCCCCGCAGCCACCTGAGAGACTGACAGATTTCCGACGGTTCCCCCCGGATAACGAAGCAAAATCTGGGCGCAATCTTCGGTCTCCACCGGGTAGGCTAGGCTCTCCGCCGCCCTTTCCGAAGTGAATGTTCGGACTTCGCCGACGGGGCGTTGGCGCACCGGGTGGACCGTGGTGAGCGCCGCGAGAAGGGCCTCCGGTCGGGCGCCTAGAATGAACCCGACCGTGTCGAGCCAGTGGGTGCCAATATCCCCCACAGCCCGCAAGGCACCGCCTTCTTTCGCGAGCAAGCGCCAATTGTAATCGGACGGTTTTAATAACCAGTCCTGAAAGTAGCTGCCGTTCACATGCAGAATCCGTCCCAGCCTGCCTGCCGCGATATCCGCTCGTAATTGCAACACGGCAGGATAGAAGCGGATGTTATAATTCACCGCAAAAATCTGACCCGAGCATTCCGCCGCGAGTCGGACGAGTTCTGCTGTCTCGGTGGTATCCATGGCCAGCGGTTTTTCGCAGATCACATGTTTGCCCGCCCGCAAAGCCGCTGCGGCCTGTTCAAAATGCAAGCGGTTGGGGGAAGTGATATGGACCACATCGACTTCTGGATGGCCGACGAGCCCCTCATGATCATACCCGGTGAAAACGTGGGGGATGCCCCAGGCCTCAGCGATGGTTTGCGCACTGCCCGAGCCGCAAATGGCGGTGACCCGAACGCCAATGCGGCGAAGGGCTTCCATATGGACGGGGCCGATAAATCCGGTGCCAATGACACCAGCTCGCAGGGTGTGGAGGGGAACGACCATCGCGAGACATCCTAGAGCTCTCTGCGAAAAGAGCAAGAAACCGCGATCAATGCCCGCTCAATTCGATCAGGGCCAAACGCCAGTCCCCCTCCGTGCGGACAAATGCGAAGCGCCCCTCCAACGTCCGGGTTTCCCCAGCCGCCAACAGATGAAGGCGCCCCGGCACCCGTGCTTAATCCCCGCGGCGGGCGATCCGGCCCCGATCTCTGCGCATTTCCACGGCGCC
>CAZSPO010000021.1:4063-17084 GCA_964608775.1 uncultured Chthoniobacterales bacterium
CCTGTTTCAACAGCTCGTATGGGATGACGATATCAAAGTCGTCATTCCTTTTATGACGCCGTTCCATGCCGATCTCCGCGCATTTCCACGGCGCCCATGAGTGGGTGAAAATTTTAGAGCCACTTTTTCCAACGAAAAAATCCGACCATGCCGCAGCCAAGCAGGGCCATCAGGAGGAGGCAGGCGGGGTAGCCGTAATACCAGTCGAGCTCGGGCATGTTCCACGGGCTTTTGTCCGGGTTAAAATTCATGCCGTAAACCCCAGCGATAAAGGTGAGCGGAATGAAGATGGAAGAAATCACGGTCAACACCCGCATGATCTCGTTGGTTCGCATCCCGACGCCCGACATCCAGAGCTCCACCAGGTCGCTGGTCATCTCGCGATAGCTTTCCGTGAGCTCAAGGATTTGGATGGCATGATCGTAACAATCGCGCAGGAAAATCTTGGTCTTTGCTTCGACTTGAGGGAATTCGTCCCGCATCAGACTGTTGAGTATTTCCCGATTGGGCCAGGCAGCCCGCCGAAGTTGGAGGAGCATCCGCTTGTATTCTTGCAGCGCGGAGAGGTGACTTTTCAGGGGGCGATCTTCGATTTCGTCTTCGATGGCTTCCAGCCCTTCGCCGATGGTTTCAAGGACCGGATAGGAATGGTCGACCATGGCGTCGAGCAGGGCGTAAACGAGATAGTCCGCCCCATGTTTGCGGGCAAAGCCGCGGCCTTGCCGAAGCCGTTCTCGCACGAGCTCGAAGACATCCTCGTTCGCGTCTTCCTGGATGGTTACCACGAAGTCTTGGCCGAGAAAAATGCTGACCTGCTCGCTACAAAGGAAATTTGCTCCCTTCTCATCCTGATCGAAGTAAACCATGTGGCTGACAATGAAGAGGCAGTTCTCGAAGGCCTCGATTTTCGGGCGTTGAGTGGTGTTCAACACATCTTCGAGTGCGAGCGGGTGCAACTGGTAATGATCCCCGAGTCGACGCAAAAGATCGATGTCGCCCAGCCCGCGGAGATCGATCCAAGTAACCCCTTTGGCTGTTCCCTCAGGGAGCGGGGTGAGTAAGTCGGGGAAGGCGCGCTCTTCAAAGTGCGATTCGTGATAGTGAATGACTGCCACCAACGGACGTTCGGCTGCGGATGCGTGGTGCGCCGAAAGCGTGGCCGGCGCGGTGCCGGGGGGGTGATACCGAATTTTAAACATGGTGGAAACCGGTGGACGTGGTGGAAACCGGTGGTTAAGCCGCTGGCCCTTTCCAGACGGCCGCATCGATGATCGACCAAATGTGGATGAGCCATCCCATCAGAATCAGCCAGAGCGCTCCCGCAAGCAGGAACATCACCAATGCGATGATGGGCCGCCCTTGCACGAGTTGTCCCAGTCCCGGAATGAAGAAACTCGCGAGCGCCGCGAGCACGTTGCCAGCAGAACCTTGTGCCATGCCGCTTTCCTTACCCGGAATCCCGGGCTCATGACCAGCCCGATCTGACGTTGCCGATTGGCTCCGATGCATTACCATGCCTCGCCATGTCCGATGCTCGACGGCCCGTGACTCTCTCCCCACTTGACCGCGCCCGCCGGGTGCTTGCGATCGAGCAACAGGCCCTCGCCCGGACTGCCGCCCAGCTCGGCGAGGAATTCCCGGCAGCCGTCCGGTTGCTGCAAGAAACCGTGGAAGCTGATGGCAAGATCCTCGTGCTTGGGGTAGGGAAATCCGGCCATATCGGGGATAAAATTGCCGCGACATTCAACAGCACCGGAGCCCCTGCCGTGGTCTTGAATTCGCTCAATGCCATCCATGGCGACCTGGGGATGGTCCGCGCCCGGGATACCGTGCTCGCCCTCAGCCAGAGCGGGGAAACGGAAGAACTGCTCGGCATTCTCCCCGCCCTCCGCCGCGAGGGAGTCGGTCTGATCGCCTTTACCGGCTCGCCCAATTCGACGTTAGCAAAAATGGCGGGGGTGACCCTCGACACCTCGGTCGAAAAGGAAGCCTGCCCGCTTAACCTCGCGCCCACGGCCAGCACGACGGTCATGCTGGCCCTGGGCGACTCGCTTGCCATGGCCCTGCTGGAGCAGCGCGGCTTCACCTCCGAAGATTTCGCCCGTTACCATCCTGGCGGGCGGCTCGGCAAACGCCTCTTGCTTCGGGTCACCGACTTGATGCGCGGCCCCGACCAGATCGCCCTCGTCCCCCCCGACACCCCGATTGCTGAGGCCGTCCGTATGATGAACCACAAACGGTGCGGAGCCGCTGTCGTCATCGATTCCGACGGTCAGCTCGCCGGTATTTTTACCCACGGCGATTTCTTGCGTGCTTACGAGGAAAATCCCCTGATCGGCAGCCGACCGGTAGCGGAGCGAATGACTCGCGCCCCGGTCGCCATCCCCGCCGATGCCTTGGCGGTCGATCTGCTGCGGCTCTTGGAAACGCGTCGAGTTGATGATATTGTTGTTACAAATGCAGAACAACGGCCCGTCGGGTTGATTGACTCCCAAGATCTCGCGCATCACAAAATCTGGTAAGTTTCCCTCCCAATGTTTCCCCTTTTCAGCTGCCCCGGTTCCGGCGTAAGAATCCTGGTTCCCTGACTGATTCCACTTTTCCTCTCGCACTCTCTATTTATGCCAGCCGCCAATGATCTCCGCAAAGGAATGGCCATTCGTTTTAACAACGACGTCGCCATTGTCCTCGAAGTCCAACACCGCACCCCGGGCAATCTCCGCGCATTTGTCCAAGCGATCGTCCGGAGCCTGCGCACCGGCAAATCGAGTGATGTCCGCTTTTCTTCCACCGAAAAAGTGGAGTTGGTCGAGCTCACCCGCCAGAAACTGGAGTTCAGCTATCAAGACCCGACCGGCTGCCATTTCATGGATCCTGAGACCTATGAGACCGTGACTTTACAGCCCGAGTTTGTTGCGGAAGTGAAAGATTATTTGGTTGAGAATCTGCCGGTTGAAGTGCTCTTCACGGAAGGCAAAGCCGTGCAAATTGAGATGCCATCCACCGTCGAGCTCCTCATCACCGAAGCGGCGGAAGGGATCAAAGGTGATTCCGCCAACAACGTCATGAAACCGGCCACCACCGAGACCGGGCTGATGATTCAAGTGCCGCTCTTCATTAAGGAAGGGGAGAAAGTGAAGATTGATACGAAAACCGGCTCTTACATGGGTCGGGCGTGATGGCATGCCAGCGCGACGTCGAGCCCCCGGCAGCCGACCCGCCCAGCGACGGGGGCGCAAACTGTCCGCTCACGTCGCCGCTTCCCCCGAAACGGGTTGGCCGGAAGAAGGCTTTGGGAAAAGTCGGCCGGAGCCAGCCGTCCCCACCCGGTGGGTCAAAGCGGTCATCGGCATTTTTCTCCTCCCGGTCGCCTATGTGCTGACGGTGGCCATTGGCAGACTTTTTCTTACCGAAACCGTCGGCCAACGCTTTTGGGCGAGCGAACCCTTCTGGTTTTTTGCCCTGGGAGCGGTGCTTTGGTTGATCGCTTTCTTCGGGCTACCGAAGCCGGTGATTATTTATATTTTTGGCCACGAACTCACCCACGCCCTCTGGGTCTGGCTGATGGGTGGTCGGGTTTCTCGCATCGCGGTGACGCCTGAAGGCGGCCATATTTTGGCGGACAGAAAGAATGTGCTGATCTCCCTCGCCCCTTATTTTTTCCCGCTTTACACGGGGTTGGTGCTGCTGAGCTGGGTTTTTTGGGGGAGCTTTTTCGATCTGGAACCTTATCGTCGTTGGCTCTTTGGGCTGGTTGGAATGACCTGGTGTTTTCACCTGACTTTTACCTGCTGGATGATCCCCCAGGAGCAGCCCGATCTTTTGGATCACGGCTCTTTTTTCTCTTTAATGGTCATTTATCTGTTCAATCTCCTCTTTCTCGCCGTCCTTTTCGTCCTCGCCTCGCCTAACATCAGTTTCTCGCTGCTCGGACAGGCATTGCTTGACGAAGCCGTGCATTTTTCCGCTTGGATCGTCCAGACCGCCCATGGGCTCCGGCTCCGCCTCTCCTGAGTGTGGGAGCAATCAGGGGCACGGTTGAGGTTGGCAAATCCCCTGCGTTTCCCGTAAGAAAGCCCTTCCACCTTAATCTCTCCTTCTTCCTGATGAAAAATTCCCCGCTCCGTGTTGGCATGATTGGTTATAATTTTATGGGCAAAGCCCACTCCAACGCCTGGCGTCAGGCCGGTCGCTTTTTTGATCTGGCGCGTCCGGTCGAGATGCACACCATCTGCGGTCGCAATGAGAAAGCCGTAGCCGAAGCCGCCGCGCAGCTTGGCTGGCAATCCCACGCGACCGACTGGCGCGCCGTGGTCGCCAATCCCGACATCGACATCATCGACATCACCACCCCAAACGATTCCCATGCCGAAATCGCGATCGCCGCTGCCCAAGCCGGCAAGGCTATCCTCTGTGAGAAACCGCTCGCCATGGGAGCCGCCCAGGCCAAGACCATGGTCGAAGCCGTCAAAAAAGCCCGCGTGGTTAACATGGTCTGCCACAATTACCGACGCATTCCGGCGGTCGCTCTCGCCAAGCAAATGATCGAGGAAGGTCTCCTCGGCAACCGCATTTTCCATTACCGCGCCCGCTACGCTCAGGATTGGATCGCTGACCCCTCTTTCCCACTCGTCTGGAGGCTCCAATCGAAAATCGCTGGCTCCGGCACCCATGGCGATATCAATGCCCATATCATTGACCTCGGTCGTTATCTGGTCGGGGAAATCAAAGAGGTTTGTGGTCTGATGGAAACCTTCATCAAAGAACGCCCCGTGCTCGACGCTTCCGGCGCTGGACTCTCCGCCAAAGCCGGCACGAAAATGGGGAAAGTCACGGTCGACGACGCCGTCTCCGTGGTGGGCCGATTCAAAAACGGAGCGATGCTCAATCTGGAAGCCACGCGGTTCGCCCACGGTCGAAAAAACCATATTACCTTTGAGATCAATGGCGAAAAAGGATCCCTCGCTTTCAACTTCGAAGAGATGAATCGGTTGGAATTTTTCGATGCCACCGCCCCAGCTCGAACCAACGGGTTCCGCGACATTTTGGCCACGGACGGCAGCCATCCCTACGCGGGTCGGTGGTGGCCCGCTGGTCACATCATTGGATACGAACACACCTTTGTGAATACCTTCGCCGACTTCGTCGATGCGGTGGCGACCGGTAAATCAGTCCAGCCCACCTTTGAAGACGGTTACCGCAACGAATGCGTCCTCGACGCCGTAATGGAAAGTGCGAAAACCCGCGCTTGGGTCAAAGTCGCCGCCTAATTCCCGACGCTTCTCCTGCTGCTCTTATGGATCAATCTCTTGCTTCAAAAACGGCGATCGTCACCGGAGCCGGTCGCGGCATCGGTCGTGCCATCGCCCTGGCTTTGGCCGCCCGCGGTGCCCGCGTCGTGATCATCAGTCTGACCGAAAAAAGTGCTCGCTCCGCTGCCGAAGCGATCGCGGCTGCGCATGGGGGAGATCCCCTCTGGTTCGCGGTGGATGTGGCCGACGGCCCCGCCGTTTCCACCCTCTGCAAACAGCTGATTGCCGACCTTCCCTCCATCGACATCCTGGTCAACAACGCCGGGGTCACCCGCGATAATCTGCTCATGCGCATGACGGATGAGGAATGGGATACCGTCCTCAACACCAACCTGAAAGGGGCCTTCCATATGGTCCACAATCTGCATCGACAGATGATCCGCCAGCGGAGCGGGCGCATTATCAATATCACATCGGTCATCGGCCTCACCGGGAATGCCGGCCAATCTAACTACGCCGCCAGCAAAGCCGGCCTGATTGGGTTTACAAAATCGATCGCCCGCGAACTTGCCAGCCGCCAAATCACCGTGAACGCGATTGCCCCCGGTTTCATCGAAACCGACATGACCGGCGTGCTCTCCGACGAAATCCAGAAACAGGTCCTCACTCGCATCCCGATGGCCACTCTCGGGCAGGCGGAAGATATTGCCGCCGCCGCCGCTTTCCTTGCCAGCTCCGACGCCCGTTACATCACGGGTCAAATACTCACCGTCGACGGCGGCATGGTGATGTAAGGCATTGCCGACCCGCCCTCAGTAGCCTGCGGGAAAAGTTTCCTGCTCAATTTTTAAAAGATTGGGCACTCGCGGCATTGGCTCATGCGGCCAAACCATTTTCCGCCGCTCCGGAGTGAGGCGTCGCAGCAACTCGGGTGACGGACGGTAGCCATGCCGGAAAAAGCCCCATGAAGGCCCGTATCGATAGACTAATGTCCGCCGATTCCCAGGGTTGGTGCGTCGGGCCGATCCGTGGCTGATTGCGTCCACAAACAAAACGACATCTCCCGCTTCGAGGTTCACTTCCACGGCCCCCTCGATTGTATCCACCGATCCGCCCTTCTCGATCGTGTGACCACCCGCCTGCGGATGGGGAAAATTCGCTTTGTGGCTGCCGGGAATGACCATCGTCGCCCCATCCCCCGGCCCCATCGGGGTCAGAGCCATCAGGCAATTGACCTGGCCACAGGCAAAATCCCCATTACGAAACAGATACTGGGTTCGTTTCGTCAGTTTATGCCCTCCCGAATGCAGCCCGATCGCTTCGCCCGGCCCACGAATATTAGCAAAACATTCGTCGATAAAGAGCGGGCCATGGTTGGCATCAAAAGTCTTCTGCCCGCCGACAAAGGTCTTTATTGTTTCGATCCACGCCGGATGATCGACCAACTGTTCAAACGGTTCCCCCCCTTCATAGATCTGTTGAAGGTTAATGCCGTCCTTGGTTCCGAAGCTATGGCAATGCACATAGCCATACCATTGCCCTTTCTTCATTGCGGGGATGGCATCCAACGCCGCGTTTAACGCCTGGAGATGAGCGGGGTCAATCGCCTGCTTGATCACCAAATAGCCTCGGAGATCGAACAGATATTTATCCATTTCACTAACGGTCGCGCACGGCTCATTCGAAGGGGAGGGAGAAGTCATGGCATCAACATGACCTGAACGAAACGGAATGTCTTTTCTCTTTTCCGCCGATTTCTCTCGAATCGTAAGGTCAAGGCTCCGCGATACGGGACCGCTCGAACGACAAGGCGCAACGGAGAAAGATCAGGCATACACGCTGGGTTGAAGAACCATTCGGGGGCGCTCCTGCGAAGTCGCTCACTCTGCCCGCCTCACGGTGATCACAATCGATTTCGATGTGGGCGTGCCGCTCCCCGCTGCCTGTGACCGGATTGGCACCAGGACATTGGCTTCTGGATAGTAGGCGGCCGCACATCCGCGTGGGGTCTCGTAGGGAATCGCGAGAAACAACCGCGCCGTCCGGGTCTCCCCTTTAAAGTGACTCGTAATATCGACCCGCTCCACCGGTTTCAATCCCCGTTCAGCCAAATCTTCCGGGTGCATAAAAATCACCCGGCGCTCGTTCTGAATGCCTCGATACCGGTCGTTCATCCCATAAATTGTGGTGTTGAACTGGTCGTGACTTCGAAAGGTTTGTAACAATAATTGATCTGCCTCCAACGAGATGGGGTTTAGCGGATTGACCGTTAATTCCGCCCGACCGCTGCCGGTCTTGAACACCCCTTCCTTCACCGGGTTCGGAAGGTAGAACCCGCCGGGGAGCCGAATTCGTCGATTAAAATCCTCGAACCCCGACACCACCCGCTCGATTCGCTCCCGAATGCGGTCGTAATCCTCCTCAAAAGTCGCCCAGGGCACGGGAGATTCCTTTCCAAACAGTGCCTGTGCTGTCCCACAAACGATAGCAACTTCACTCCGCAACCGGGGTGAAGCGGGTTCTAGCTTACCTTCGGAAGCATGCACAATCCCCATTGAATTCTCCACCGAGACAAATTGAGGCCCCGCCAGTTGCCTATCCACCTCGCTCCTCCCCAGGCAGGGGAGAATCAAACCGCGTTCCCCGGTGATTAAGTGACCGCGATTCAACTTCGTCGATACTTGCACCGTCAAAGCACAACGCCTCAAGGCCGCCGCCGTATAATGGGTGTCCGGTGATGCGGAGAGAAAATTGCCGCCCAAGCCGAAAAAGAGCCGCACCCGCCCCGCATGCATCGCCTGGATGGCGGCCACCGTGTCGAACCCATGCCGCCGGGGTGATTCGAATCCAAATTCCGCATCCAATTTCTTCAGAAAATCCTCCGGCATCTTCTCCCAAATGCCCATGGTCCGATCGCCCTGCACGTTGCTATGGCCGCGCACCGGACAGAGGCCACTGCCGGGCCGTCCGATTTTCCCCGTCAAGATATGCAGATTCACCACCTCGCGAATCGTCTCCACTGCGTTGTGATGTTGGGTCAAACCCATGGCCCAACAGGTGATCGCGGTGCGGGCCTGGATAAAGAGCGCAGCGGCCTCGCGAATGTCTGATTCCTCCAGCCCGGATTGCTCGACGAGCATCGGCCATTCCACCTGATCTAGGGCGGCTCGTAAGGCGTCGTAACCTCTCGCATTTCTCCGCACAAACGCTTCGTCCACTGCGCCCTCGGTCTCCATCACGCATTTTAACATCCCTTTCAAAAAGGCGAGATCGCCGTTCAGCCGGACCGGCAAATGCAGGGAGGCGAGCGGGGTGGCGTGGCCCAAGATTCCCGCGACCTTTTGAGGATGGGCAAAGGCTCGCAAACCGGTCTCCTGCAAGGGATTCACCGAAACGATTTTCCCGCCGTTTCTCACCGTTTGCTCCAGTGCAGTCAGCATTCTAGGATGATTCGTGCCGGGATTCTGCCCGATCACCAACAAGCACTCAGCCTCTTCGATTTCTTTCAGGGTGACGGTGCCTTTCCCGACGCCGATTGTTTCTT
The DNA here is from genome assembly GCA_964608775.1 of uncultured Chthoniobacterales bacterium. Classification (GTDB taxonomy): domain Bacteria; phylum Verrucomicrobiota; class Verrucomicrobiia; order Chthoniobacterales; family CAZSPO01; genus CAZSPO01. The sequence goes on from CAZSPO010000021.1 coordinate 12,860, forward strand.
TCATGGCAGTGCCACTCGATTCATGACACATATTCGAGCAATCGGGCAGGTTGTTAGTGCCATACTGACGAACGAACAATTGATAGAGAAACGCCGCCTCGTTGCTCGTCCGCCCCGATGTATAGAACACCGCCTCATCCGGGTTCGCCGCAGCTTTTAACTCCTCGGCAATCAGGGCAAACGCTTCCTCCCATTTGATCGGTTGGTAGTGAGTGGCTCCACAGTCCAGCAACATCGGCTCGGTCAATCGACCCGCGTCATTCAGCCAGAAATCGCTCTGCTCAGCGAGTTCCGCCACGGAATGCGCCGCGAAAAAGTCGGGGCCCACTCGTTTCCTCGTCGTCTCGGTTGCCACAGCTTTCGCGCCATTCTCACAGAACTCAAAACGCGAGCGTTCATCATCCGGGTCGGGCCAAGCGCAGCTCGGACAATCGAAGCCGTTCTTCTGATTCAAGCGCGCCAAGGCTTGGCCACCCCGCATGACCCCCGCTTGCCGCTGGATATGAGCCAGAGAGTTCCATACCGCTGGCAGCCCCACGGCTTTTGTTTTCGGCTCAGTGCGTTCCAGCTTTTCGAGCTGCCGGGGAGGTTCTGGGTCGGGAGTTGCCATGGTCCTTGGGGTTCATCGCCCCTTCAGCCGTTTTTCGCCACTATAAATGTTATACCGGCCGGGCTTCACAAAACCGACCAGCGTGAGGTCGAAATCGACGGCCAAAGTGACCGCCAAACTTGAAGGGGCTCCCACCCCGGCGATCACAGGGATTCGGCTCATCAAAGCTTTTTGAATAATCTCGTAACTCATCCGCCCACTGACACAAAGCAATTTGCCATGCGCCGGCAGTCGTCCGGACTTGAGCGCTGCCCCGATCAATTTATCCAGGGCGTTGTGGCGCCCAATGTCTTCGCGGACGATCAACACCGATCCATCCGCATCAAACAAAGCCGACGCATGCAATCCACCGGTCTGCTGAAACGCCCGTTGCTCATCAGCCATCCTGCCCGGCAGGAGGTGAATCAGTCCGGGTTCAATGACCAGGTCATCTTGAATCCGCAGCGACCGGGCGAGGGTGAGTTGTGCCAGCGAACCTGAGCCGCACACTCCGCAACTGGCATGCATCACAGACTGGCGCGCCACCCGCTCCGTCGGCCACTCCAAACCATCGCGCAGCTCGACCACGGCGCGAACAGGCGGTTTCACATCGTCCGCACGCTCCCATTCGACGCTCAAAATGTCGTCCGCCTTACGAATGATCCCTTCCGAAAAAAGCAAACCCGCGACCAAATCCTCATCCGATCCGGGGGTCCGCATAGTGAGCGTGAAAGGCACCCGCCGCCTTTTCCTACCCACCCCCAAAATGAGCACGACTTCCAACGGATCCTCAATCGCTAAATCGTCAATGTCAGGCTCCAACACCCGACCCGCCTCCACCCGACGACGAAGGGTTTGGATGCTCGATCGATTTGGCGTGGAGGCAATCCCCATGCTGGCAGCGGCTCAGAGCCAGCCGGTCATCCAGGCGAATACCTTGTTAACCATCTGCTTTTTATGGTCCGGCTCATTAAAACTATGGTCAGCCCCATCAACGAAGAGTGCTTCCACTCCGACTCCCTTAATTTTCTGAATTTTTTGTGTATCCCTTGGCAAAACAACATCGTCCATTGTTCCATGAATGAGGAGCCACGGAATTGTAATTTTTTCCGCGGCATCCGACACATCACTAATGGTGTCACATAGATCGGTCATGAATGTTGAGGAGAGCGGGCAATCTTCCTGTTCCCACATCGTGCCTTTATCCGGTGTTTCCCCGCCAAACTCCGCTTCCGCGAAGGCCTTGGTATCGACCATGCCGGCCAGGGAGATCAACGCACTCAAGCGGGCATCTTGCGCCGCCACCAAAACGCCGACGGCGGCTCCCATGCTGTGCCCGACGTAGGCAATCCGGCGATAGTGCTTGGCCACTTCATCCAACACCGCCCCGAGATCGCCGACTTCTTTGCTGATGGTGCATTCCCGGAAATCCCCTTCGGACTCGCCGTTGCCGGCAAAGGAAAATCGGAGGGTATCGAATCCTGCATCGGTCAGAGCTGCAGCGGTATCGGCAATCACCGCACGATCCTTGTTGCCGGTCACCCCGTGCCCGAGCACCACAATCCAGGAGTCCTGCCGCGAACCTGTTCCTTCAATAAATGTATAGTCGAGCCGTTCCCCGACCGCATTGCGAATGGTGGTATTCATAACAAAAATTGTATCATTTGACGATTGCTCGGCCTTTGAAGGTTAATTCTGCCACGCCCGATTTATCGAGCTGACCGAGTCCCAGTTCGGTCATTTTCGTGAATTGATCGAAAGTCGCCTTTGCTAGAGGGGCGGAGATGCCTGCCGCCGCCGCCAGGCTCAGGGCAATTCCCGAATCTTTTGCGGCGTGTTCGGCTGAAAAATAACAATCGTGATCCCGACCAATCATATCAGCGGCGTCCGTTTCTAATACCCGCGAATTGGCCCCGGTCTGGCTGAAAATCGCGCAGAGCATTTTGAGATCGAGCCCGAGAGCGTCGCCAATCCCCAGTCCTTCCGCGAGGGCGGCCGTGTTAATATTCATGACCATATTGACCAAGGCCTTCACTTCCGACGCCTTGCCCGCTGCGCCGACATAGTGCAAAGCCTTGCTCAGATCTTCCAACAAAGGCTTTTGGGAGAAGAAGAGGGATTCTGGCCCACCAATCATGAGGAAGAGCTCTCCTTTACGCGCCTGCGGGATGCTGGAGGCCATGCACGCTTCGAGACATTGAGCCCCGATCTTCTCAGCAGCCGTTTCTAGCTTCCGATGCACTTCAGGTGTCAGGGTGGCACAATTGACGAAGACCCGGCCTGCCGCCCCGGTGAATAGGTTGTCTGGACCAAAGAAAATGGCATCCATCGCGGCATCATTCGTCACGACCGTCAGGATCACATCCGACTGGGCGGTCACTTCCGAGAGATTGGCGCAAGCCGCCGCCCCGAGTTCCGCTGCAAGCGCTTCGGTGACCGCGGATTGAATGTCGTAGAGAGCGGTGATTTTGTAACCTTTATCATGCAAGCAACGCGCCATGTTGGCGCCCATTCGGCCGAGGCCGACGAATCCGATTTTTTTATCTTTCATAGTGTGGGGAAGGGGAGGGGTTAGGGGAGGGTTGAAACCGTTTCGTTCCAAAGGGTGCGCAGATCGTTCCCTAGCACGATGGTGTCCTGCCAGACATCGGGGAAACAACTGAGGCCATAACCGAGCTTCGGCCCCAACTCGGGCGTCACCCAAAAGGTGTTATTCGGTCTCGGCCCCTTGAGCCAATGGGTGAAGGCGGTCTGGATGAAGGGGCGGATATCTTCGTATTCGGGAGAGAAATTCCCCTGCCCATCGGTAATCGGAATTTGGCAGTGATGCCCGTTGAACGGGCGCATGTGCCAAAGGGTGGAGGCTTGAAAGAGCGGGATATTTTCGAAGAGCCGGTCTGCGAAATTCTTTTTATGAAGGTGCTTCACGATGGCGGGATGCGAAAAATCGAAATTCACCCGGGGATAGCGTCCGGTGGCGGCTTTCACGCCCTCGGCGATGGCGTAGGTTTTTTCGGGTGTCTCGGTGCAGGTATCGCGGTGCATCTCGAGATGGACCTCGGCCTGCTGCTTGGCCGGTGGACGCCCACGGGCGACCCCGAGCCGACGGGCGATGTCATCGCCAAATGGATCGCGGCGCCGATCGACGCGGAATGCTCGGTCGAACTGGTGGGGATGCGGTCGAACGATCTCTACCTCGGCTTTCGGGACCCGATCCTTGCGCGCGCCACCGTGTTGCGCTCTCGCATCGAGGACGGCCTCCATGTCCCGGGCGGCGAGTTCTACCAGGGCAATCCGCTCGTGCAGGGCAATGGCCCGCCGTCCGCCTCTGCGCTTGCCTTCGATCCGTGCTTGCGCTTCGACTCCTACCTCACCCTCGCCAATGCGCAGCCCACCTTCATTGACACACTCGATCCTGATTGGGGATCACGGCTCGTGGCCGAGTGGTTCACGCTCGCGTTCGACTTCATTCAGATCGAGCAGAACGCCGCGAAGTTCGGCGACTCGCGCTTCTATCTGCGCGTAGGCCGCTTCACCGCGCCTATCGGCCGGGGCGTGACGGGCACGCTCGGCGTGATCTATTCCCCGCAGTCCGGCGCGCAGCAGAACGCGGCGGTTGTGGTCCCGAACGACCCC
>CAZSPO010000022.1:0-227 GCA_964608775.1 uncultured Chthoniobacterales bacterium
TCCCCTTTCAATGTGCGAATCACCTTCACGGTGTAATGGGTCCAAATTTCCTCCCCTGCCCCGGTGGAATGCACGGTAGTTTCCACTTTCTCCACCTGCCCGACAAAAATAGCGTCGGCCTGAGCAACCAGTTCTTCCACCGTGATAGGCGGCATAGACAACGCCTCCGAACGTTCGGTGCCGACCAAGACCAAACAGACAACCAGCGCCGTAACGCTGAAAATTTT
>CAZSPO010000022.1:237-16777 GCA_964608775.1 uncultured Chthoniobacterales bacterium
CCGTTAGTGGGTCAAGCAGCCCTCCGGTGCTCGCACTTTCATAAAGTGCACCTTGGATTTATCCAATTCATAACAGGCATTCGCAGCAAGCAGGGAAGTGGGCGAAATGCCCGCGCTCCGCTTTTGCACAAACCGGAGATGCGCCCCATTGGCATGAGGGGAAACAGGACGGCCATTGACACGACGGTGGGGGTGGGGGCTAATTCTCCTCTATGGCAACAATTGACGACTGGGATGTCCAGCGGCTGGTGTCCGCTTCGCACGAGGATCCGTTTGCCGTGCTGGGGCCGCACGCGGTGGAGGGAGGTGTTGCGGTGAGGATTTTCTTGCCGACCGCAAAATCGGTGGCGGTGATTGGCAAAGCCGGTGGCGGGCGGCACGAAGCGGAACGGGTGCATGCAGATGGGTTATTTGAGGCCTTCGTGCCCGGAGCCCCGGCTGAGTATGGTTATTATGTGGAAGCGACCAATCACGAAGATGGACGCTGGATTTCCGAAGATCCCTACGCGTTTGGGGCGGTGCTGGGAGAAATGGATGTTTATCTTTTTTGCGAAGGCAACCACGAGCGGCTGTATGAGAAGCTGGGGGCTCACACGGGCACCCATTTTGGGTTGAGAGGGACCACCTTTGCCGTTTGGGCTCCGAACGCGCAGCGAGTGAGTGTGGTGGGGGATTTCAACGGATGGGATGGGCGGATTCATCCGATGCGCAAACAGCTCGGGGCGGGAGTGTGGGAGTTGTTCCTGCCAAACGTGTTGGAGGGGGCGCACTATAAATTTGAAATCAAAACGGCAACCGGCGCATTGGCGATGAAGAGCGATCCGTTTGCTTTTTTTGGGCAACACGGATTGCAGACCGCGTCGATGGTCTTTGATTTGCACCGGTATCAATGGGCGGATGAAGCATGGATGCAGGGGCGACGAGCGCGGCATTGGCAGCGGCAGCCGATTTCCATTTATGAAGTCCACCTCGGCTCATGGGCGCGGGTGCCGGAGGAGAGCGACCGTTACCTCAGCTACTTGGAATTCGCCGATCGACTCCTCGATTACGTGGAGGAAATGGGATACACCCACATCCAGTTGTTGCCGGTGGCCGAGCATCCGTTTGATGGGTCTTGGGGGTATCAAATCACGAACTATTTTGCGCCAACGAGCCGGTTTGGGAATCCGGATGAGTTCCGGCAATTTGTCGACCGGTGCCATCAACGGGGGATCGGGGTGATTTTGGATTGGGTGCCGGGCCATTTTCCCAAGGATGCGCATGGGCTGGCGAAATTTGACGGCACCTGCCTTTACGAACACGCCGATCCACGGCTCGGGGAGCATATGGATTGGGGGACCTTGATTTTCAATTACGGGCGGAATGAAGTTCGCAATTTCCTGATCGCGAATGCGGTATTTTGGTTTGAGCAATATCACATCGATGGGTTGCGGGTGGATGCGGTGGCGTCGATGATCTACCTGGATTACAGTCGCAAACCGGGAGAATGGATTCCCAATTGCTTTGGCGGACGGGAGAATCTGGATGCCATTCATTTCCTCAAGCGGGTGAACGAAATTTGCCACGGGCTGTTCCCAGGCATTTTGATGATTGCAGAAGAATCTACCGCGTGGCCGGGGGTGTCGCGCCCGACTTATTTGGGTGGGCTGGGATTTGGGTTCAAATGGAATATGGGCTGGATGAATGACTCGCTGCGATACATGGCCCGCGATCCGATTTATCGACTGCATCACCAGGGCGACATCACCTTTTCCCTTCTCTACGCTTTCCACGAACATTTCATTCTCGTCCTAAGCCACGACGAAGTGGTGCATGGTAAAAGAAGCATGTTAGAAAAAATGCCGGGCGATCTCTGGCAAAAGTTTGCCAATCTGCGGCTCTTCTATGCCTGGATGTTTGCGCACCCCGGCAAGAAGCTCCTTTTCCAAGGGAACGACATCGGGCAATGCTCGGAATGGAACCACGACCGAAGTGTCGACTGGCATTTGCTTCAATACCCGTTGCACGACGGATTGCGGCGGTTGGTGCAACACCTCAATTGGGTCTATCGTCACGAACCAGCGATGTGGGAATTGGATGACACGTATGAGGGGTTCCAGTGGATTGATTTCCATGACGCCGCGAGTTCGATCATCTCTTTTGTGCGGCGGGGCATTACCGGTGCGGAACTCATTTTTGTGGTGAACGCCACGCCGGTGCCGCGTCAGGGATACCGCATCGGCGCTCCGGGAGAGGGGTGGTATGAAGAAATTCTCAACACCGACTCCGCGACGTATGGGGGAAGCAACGTGGGAAATTACGGCGGGATGCATGCGGACGGACAAGGGTGGCAAGGCATGAGTCACTCGCTGATGCTGAATATTCCTCCCCTGTCGACGATTGCCTTCAAGCGGCACCGTTACCCGGAAGCGGCGGCGGAGCCCGCGATTGAGGCGGTGGCGGAACCGGTGGCGGAGCTCGCCCCTCCGGCGGAAGGGTGAGTGATCGAACGAGCCCTCACGACTTAGCTGCTTCGGCCAGCAGAGCCGCAAAGATCCCGATCGCTGGCTTCTCAAAGAGGACGACGAACGGGGTGGGTTGGTCGGGTTGTTCGTAGATAAAACGAAGCACCCGGGCCGGGGCATCAAATTCCACCCGCATCCGCCCCCCGTGATCGAGATGGCCGATCTCGTAAAGGGTGGCCGATTCCGTGATAGTCCCCGCTTGGTGAAAGGCTTGAGCCAACCCCTGTAAGACCTCGCCGACGGTGCGGGTCTTGCCGGTGCGAATGACGGCGGACTTCACCGCTCGCCCCCGCTCAATGGCCACGGCCCAGTCCAAGGTCACTTGACCAAAATTTTGGTCCCACCCTTTGTCGGCGGAGACGCGGTATTGAATGTCGTCCACGGTGGACGTGGCAGCCGGGGTGAATTGGGCATTGGCCAGGGACGCGAACAGGAGGCTGAGAAAGGAAAGACAGAGATTTCGCATGGTAAGATGGCTATTAGCCTCAGTCGCCGGGCGCAATCCTAAAGTGCCAACGGACAGACCCATTCCACCAAGAGCAACAGCATCAAGACCGCGAAGAAAAACCTTTCCGTCGTGCCCTTCCCGACTCCCCCCTCTTTTGGGATGGCCAATGGACGGGAAAACCGCCATCTTCTCGATTCAATGAAGATCGATGGAATACGGGGATGGAGATGGGGGTGCTGCTGGTTGGGGTTGCTGGCGTGGGGGGCAACCGAGGAGGGGCTGACGGCAAAGGAAAAGCAAACCGAGGCGGAACGGGATTTTATCGTTCAGCTCCAAGTCTATTTGGATCGGGCTGGATTTCCGCCTGGGAAAATTGACGGGGAGCCAGGGGAATTTACTGCGAAAGCCTTGGCAAACCTGATCCAAGCGCGGGGATGGCGTGATGGGCTCGGGGCCGAGTTTCTGAAAGAATGGGCGGCAGTCGACCCGGTTTACGTAGAGTATGAAGTCCGGGATAGGGACCGGAAATTCATTGGGTCGGTGCCCGGCTCGAAATCGGCGCAAGCGCGAGCAGGCCGAATGCCCTATCGATCGCTGAAGGAGCTGGTTTGCGAACGGTTCCACGCTTCTGACGTCCTAGTGGCTGCCTTGAATCCGAAAGTTAACTTGGCCAGGCTGAAAGCGGGCGACCGTGTGCGGGTGCCGAATGTTGAGCCATTCGAAATTGAGCGACTTCGGGCGACGATCGAGAATCAGCCTCCGACTCCGCCCTTGCGATTACTCGGAACCCGCCTGGACGTTTCGTTGAAGGACAGAATCGTGCGGGTTTACGGGCCGGACGACCAGTTGATCGCGGCTTTTCCCACCACCCCAGGCTCTTCATCCCCAGGGATGCGGACGCCGAAAGGGGATTGGAAAGTCGCGAACGTCGTGATTTTCCCCAACTTCCGATATGACCGCAGCATGCTCAAGACGGGCAAACGGAGCAACCAATTCTACATGATCCCGCCCGGGCCAAACAATCCGGTGGGCGTGGCTTGGATTGGGTTGAATCGTTCGGGGATCGGTCTGCACGGCACCAACGAACCACGGACGATCGGGCGGGCTGTTTCCCACGGCTGCATGCGGTTGGCAAACTGGGATGCGGTGCGGCTTTACCAACATGTTCAGCCGGGGGTGCCGGTGGTGATCGGCGATTAGACCGCGATTAGTCAGGCGGCAATCAAGGTGTGGGAGGGGGGCTTTCGAGGGCGGCGAGCTTCGCTTCGAGCGCTTTCACCCGGTCCAGCAGCTTTGGCAGCCGGGCCACTTGCACGAGACGTTCTTTCGCTTCTCGGATGGGGGTGGCCGGCGAACCCCACATGGTGGCTCCTGGCGGCACATCTTTGCTGATCCCACTACGGGCCGCGATGACGGCTTGTTCGCCGATGGTGATATGGCCGACAATCCCGCATTGCCCAGCCAGAACGGCGTAGGCCCCGATTTTGACGCTGCCGGCGATGCCCGTTTGGGAGACGATGATGGCGTGGGGGCCCACGACGACATTGTGGCCGATCTGCACGAGATTATCGATTTTTGCCCCTTGCTGAATCCAGGTGCGACCAAACCGAGCGCGGTCAATGCAGGAATTGGCACCGACTTCCACGTCATCATCGATTTGTACGATACCGACTTGGGGGATTTTTTGTTGGCGTCCCTCGCTGAATTCGTATCCAAACCCGTCCCCGCCAATCACCACCCCGGCATGGAGGACGACTCGGTTGCCGATGATTGAGTGTTCGCGGATGACCACCCCGGGATGAAGACGGCAGTGGGTGCCGATGCGGGCTCCGCGTCCGAGATAGTTGTTGGCCATGAGGACGGAACCCGCACCCACGCTCGCCTCGGCCTCGATCACCACGCAAGGGCCGATACAGGCTTCAGGCGCGATGGTGGCACGGGGATGAATGACGGCGGAGGGATGGATGCCGGGGAAAGCTTCGGGTTCGGGCGGACGAAATTGTTCGATGACCCGTGCGAAGAGCAGGGAGGGATTTTCAACGGGGAGAGGGATGGCGGGGATGGCGTCGGCAAATTCGAGGGGGACCAGGACGGCGGTGGCCTGGGTGACGCGGCATTGGGGGAGGTAACGGGGGTTCCCGAGGAAAGAGAGGTCGCCGGGGGCGGCGTCTTCGAGCGATTGAATGCCGGTAATGGGAAGAGCAGCGGCGTCGGCGGGGACAGCAAAGCCGAGGCGTTGACCCAGTTCACCCAGCGAATAGGAAGGAGAGTTTGGCACGGGATAAAAAGGAAAAGGCCGGCGGGAAAAGAGATTTCCGGCCGGCCTTACCAGAGTGGAGGTGGGGATTAGTTGGCTTTGGTGCTCTTGTTGAGCTCGTCAATAATCGACTGGCTGAAGTCCATATCGTCTTTCGAGAAGAGGACGATGGGCACCAGATTGGAGCTGAGACCTGATTTGTCGAAGACAATGTCGAATTTTTCGCTATCAACACGGGTCTTCACCACGCCGATGATTTTCTCAACGATCGTGTTGCGCATGCGCTGCATTTGATCTTGCAGCTGTTTTTCCCGTTGTTGGCGGAACTCTTGGAGTTGACGCTCCATTTCCCGAGTTTCGCCGATCAATTTATCGCGTTCAGCCGCTTTTTGTCCGCGGGCCTGTTCGCTGAGGGCTTTGTTTTCCACCTCTTGATTCAGCTTGTTGATGGTCTCGACCCGTTCTTTGAAAGATTCCATCTTTTCTTCCAGTTCCTTGCGGGCTTGTTCGCGGGCCTCGTTGATTTTGGATTCGGCGTCCTTGGTTTCCGCATATTCCTGAAAGATCTTGTTCATATCAACGAACCCGATCTTTTGGGCGGAAGCGGAGCTGAGGGCGGTGCAGGCGAGGATGCCGAGGAGAGCGGCGATTTTATTCAGTGGGATCATATATCAGGGTTGGGAGTTTGGGTGGCCGGGCCGGGGGCTCAAATGAAATCCGAACGGCGAGAACCGAACGGACGTGTTGCGAGTGAAAGGCCGGACATTGTTTGACGTTGGACGCAGGAAGAGGCTTCGGCGTTCAAAACTGGTAGCCAACGTTGAAATTGAATTTGCCGTTGCTGTCGTTGAATCGATCGGAGGTAATGGGAATGCCGTAATCGATTCGGATCGGGCCGATGGGTAAATCCAGCCGGAGTCCGAATCCGAAGTCGTCGTTGTATCCGCTGGTGCTGAAATCGTAGGCCCCCAGGTTCACAAAACCGACATCATAAAAAATAGCACCGCGAATCCGTTCGATGATGGGAAATGTCGCTTCCACCGTCGCGCGCGCCATGGTTTTACCGCCGACCGGTTCGCCGAAGATATCTTTGGGCCCCACATCCCGAAAGTCGAACCCACGCAGATCGTTGGCACCCCCGAGATAGACGCGATCGTACACTGGAACGAAACTTCCGCTGCTCCAATTGTCAATTGCCGTCACCGCGCCATTGAGAATTAAGATCATATCCCAAGGCAAATTAAAATACTGCGTCCCTTCAACGCGGATGCCGTAGACATCCACCTGCCCGCCCAGAAATCCACCTGCCGCGAACGGGCTGAATTCGATCAACGTACCTTTGCGCGTTTGCCCCAAAGAATCGCGAGTGTCGTAGACGAACGTTCCGGTGAGCGCACTGCGAAGGCGAGAGCCAGCTGAAGCAATATCAACAGGGGAAGCAAAAAGTTGGAGGTCAAAAATATCAATTTCCTCCAAGCGGTATTCCAGACCCACCGAAGTAAATCGCGTCAGGGGGTAACTAGCGTTAATTGCCCCCCCAACGTTACGTTGCGAATAAAAATCACTGAAGAACTCCGCCTCTCGAAAGTAAAGCTCCCCGCCAACAGCAACTTGATAATCCAAAAACCATGGTTCTGTCAGGGCAAGCAGAATATCGGTGCGCTCCGTGCCGATTTGGGCGCGGGCGCGGAAACGTTGGCCACCCCCGATGAAAGAAGGATAATTAAACAGATCAAAATTCGATTGTGTGACTTCGGCGAACCCGATCAAGCTGTCGATTGAGCTGAAGCCCAGACCAAAATTGAATGAGCCAGTCTTTTGTTCGTCGACATAAATATTGAGATCTTTGGTGCCGGGAATGCCGGTATCAGTCGCCACGGTTTCCACCCGAGAGAAGTAACCGAGCCCGTCAAGTCGTGCTTTACTGGCATCCACGAGCACCGTGTTGTAGGTTTCCCCCGGTTTGACCGCCAATTCGCGTCTGAGCACTTTGTCTTTGGTGCGGGTATTTCCTTCGATGTTGATGAATTCGATCGTGGAAGGGGTCCCTTCATCAAAGGTGAAGACCACATCCACGAGGGCAGGGCCAGCGGAAAAGCCTTCGGGTATCACGACGAAATCGACGTAGCCGAGCACGCCATACATGTCGCGCATAGCGGTCAGATCGGCGCGCATCAACTCCGGCGAATAAACCGCTCCCTCCACCATCCGCAGCCGGGTGCGTAATTCCTCCTCGGTGAAGACGGTGTTCCCCACAAATTTCAGGCTGTTGACCCGATATTCAGGTCCTTCATTAATGACGAAGACCACGTTGACCCCTTTTTCCCCAACCGGATCAAGCCGGATATCGACCACCTGAGCCTCGATAAATCCACGATTTTGGTAAAATTCCCGAATCAACCCCGCGTCATTCTCCAATTGCGCATCGGTATACGTGCCGGTCTTGGTAAAAAAGGAAATCAAGGTCTTAGGCCGGGTGGTGATGATCTTACGAAGTTCTTTCGTCGAGACGGAGTCGTTACCTTCAAAGTCGATGCGCCGGACATTGTTAACCCCTCCTTCGAACACCGCATAGGTGATGGTGGCAGTGCCCCGATTGGAATCGACCTCCACTTTGTATTGCACGTCGATTTCTGAGAACCCCTTGGTATTGTAATAAGCGACAATGGCTTGGCGATCGAGCTCCAACTGCTCCTCATTGAGCGGTTGGCCGGCCACCAACTTCATTTCGCGCCGGAGCCGTTTAGTGCTAAATCGCTGGTTGCCCTCCAAAATGATATCCCCGACAACCGGCTTTGTTTGAACAATCACGGTGACCTTCACCCCGCCCCGGGTATCTTCTTTAAAAATCCGGGCGTTGTTGATATCGCCTGAGAGATAGAGGTTGCGAATATCTTCCTCGACCCGGGTTTCGGAGTAAGGTTGCCCGAGGGTGGTGCCAATATTGGCCAAAATCCTCTCCTTGCTGACTGTGGCAGGCCCTTCAAATCGGACATCAATTTCCTGCACGATCGGGCCTTGCTGGGCGATGGCGGCAGGTGGTTCTACTCCGAGAAAAAAAAGGGTGGCCCCCACTGCGAAAAGGATCCGTCCAATAATGGGTTGTTTCATCATAAAAAAGCTCGGGAGTTTTTGACCACGTTCGGCTCCGTCCCGAAGAATGAGCGCGTATCCTTCTGGGAGGTCCGCGTCAAGGTCAACCCCAATGTTTCATAAAACCAGGGGGGCCAAGATTCAAAACAAGAAGCAAAAGGCACAAGGGCACCACGATTTTCGTCGGCACCGTTCTCTGCGCCATTCGGCCTTGCTCCGCCCCGGCAATTGCCTAAGATGCCCATTTCCGCTCATGGCTACCTCTTCTGCTTCGGTGCTTGCTCAATATGACGCCTTTGTGGCTCCGACTTACGGTCGTTTCCCGCTCGTGGTGGAACGGGGCGAAGGAGCGCATGTCTGGGATTTGGAAGGTCGCCAGTTTTTGGATTTCGGCACAGGGATCGCCGTTTGCTCTTTGGGACATGGGCATCCGGCCTTGGTTCGCGCTTACACCGAGCAAGTCGGGCGGTTGATTCATGTTTCCAATCTCTATCACGTGGCGGCGCAGTCGGAGTTGGCCGAACGGCTGTCCGCAATGGTGGGAAGTCCGGGTAAGAGCTTCTTTTGCAACTCTGGGGCCGAAGCCAATGAAGGCTTGATTAAGCTCGCCCGCCGATATGGCAATACCACCCGGCCTGGCGGTCGGCACACGGTTCTCACCTTTACCAACTCCTTCCACGGGCGGACCCTCGCTGGCATTGCCGCAACCGGGCAGGAAAAAGTTCGCATCGGATTTGATCCGGTCACCCCAGGGTTTCGTCATTTGCCTTTCAATGATCTGGCTGCGGTGAGGCGGGCGATTGACTCTGAGACCGTGGCTATTCTCCTCGAATCGATTCAAGGCGAAGGCGGGATCTATCCAGCCAGCCCGGAGTTTCTCCATGGCTTGCGGGGGCTTTGCGATGAGCATGATTTGCTGCTGTTGATTGACGAAGTCCAATGCGGGCTGGGGCGGACCGGAGAGTGGTGTGCCTGGAAAGGGTTGGGAGCGGCAGAGGTCGAGCCTGATGGTGTTGCCTGGGCCAAGGGACTCGGCGGGGGACATCCGCTCGGGGCCATCTGGTTTTCTGATCAGCGCCTCGTTCATCCGAAGGAAGGAGAGCCCTTTCCTCTCTCTCAGTTGCTCGGGCCCGGCAGCCATGGCACCACGTTTGGAGGCGGGCCGCTGGCTTGTCGGGTGGCGTTGGCTGTGCTGGACACAATCGAGAAGGAAGGGCTGCTCGAGCGCGTGAGGCAGACCGGAAAGCGCTTGGTCGAAGCCATCGCGGCGTTCCATTCTCCGCTTGTCCGGCAGATTCGGGGGCGGGGCTTGATGATTGGGCTGGAGCTGAATGGCGAGGCGGTGAAGGAAAAATTTGCGTCCACCGCCGATTTTCCGCCGGCGCGCCTTTTCACCGAGGCCGCGTTGGCGGCTGGTTTACTGGTGGTGCCCAGCGTGCCTGACACGATCCGCTTGTTGCCCCCGCTGACTATCGGCGAGGAGGAGGTGCGGGAGTGTTTGGAAATTCTTGGCACCCTTCTTGCCTCTCAACCTGCCCTGGCGAGGTGACCATTTTTAACCAGGGCCACTTGTTTATCGGGAGACTTTCACCATGCGACACTTCCTTTCCATTTCCTCTGTTTCGGCTGATGAGCTGAAGGGAATTCTGACGGAGACCCGGACGATCAAAGCGGGTCGCGGTCACTCTGGCTTCCAACCGTTGGCAGGCCAGAGTTGGGCGCTGATTTTTCTCAAATCCTCCACGCGCACCCGCGTCAGTTTCGAGGTGGGGATTCGGGAGCTGGGTGGGCACCCGATGTTTTTGTCCGGCAACGATCTCCAACTCGGCCGGGGCGAACCGATTGAGGATACCGCCCGTGTGCTAGGCCGGATGGCGCACGGGGCCATTATCCGGACCTTTGCACAGATGGATGTCGAAAAATTCGCTCAATACAGCCAGATTCCGACCATCAACGCCCTGACCGACGCCGAGCATCCCTGCCAGATTGTGGCGGATCTGTTCACGATCGAGGAGCGACTGGGATGCATTGCCGATCGGCACGTGGTCTTCATCGGGGATGGCGATTGCAATGTGCCCCGCTCCTGGATTCTCGCCTCGGCCCTGCTCGGTTTCCGGCTGACCATTGCCGCGCCCAAAGCGTTTCAGCCGCCGACCGAATTTCTTCAAGCGTCCGGAGCGTCGCGTGTGGTGGTGACCGAAGATCTGGAGGGAGCTGTGGCGGACGCTGATGTGCTTTACACCGACGTCTGGGTCAGCATGGGGAAGGAAGCGGAAAGCGCCGGGCGATTGGCGCTTCTGAAGGGGTATCAGGTCAATGCCCCGCTGCTGGCGAAAGCCCCGGGGCATGCCTTGGTGCTGCATTGCCTGCCGGCTTATCGAGGCAACGAGATCACGTCCGAGGTGCTCGAAGCGCATGCGGCGACGATTTTCGACCAAGCCGAAAACCGGTTGCACGCCCAGAAAAGTATCCTGGCGTTTCTGGCCCGCCCGTGATGGCTCCCCTCTTTTGCGGACCAAGAGCAATCGCCAATCGCGCCGGGGACGCGGTCGGGGGATGAAGTTTCGCGCTTGGTTTGACCGGGGTGCGGCGCGTCCGCTGCTGCGGATTGGCATCCCAATCGTGTTGGCCCAGTTTTCGGGGACGGCGATGTCGTTCGTGGATGCCTGGATGGTGGGCGTGCTCGGGGCAGAACCGCTGGCGGCCATCCTGCCGGCCGGGCTGTTTTTTTTTATCACCATTAGCCTGGTCTTCGGCGTGCACCACACGGTCAACACATTCGTGGCCCAATGCTTCGGTCAGTTCCGACATCGGGATTGTGGGGTTTACACATGGCAAGCCATCTGGTTGTCCCTGGGCTTTTCTCTTTTCATTCTCCCGGCATTCTTTCTTCCCGACCCATTCTTTCGATTTTTTGGCCATGCTCCACAAGTGGCGGCATTGGAGCAAGATTATTTCTCAATTAGCATTCTCGGTGCCGCTCCGCTGCTTTGCAGTCTGGCCCTCTCAAATTTTTTCATTGGGGTGCAAAGGCCGGGAATCCCGATGGCGGCGGCATTCACCGGGTTGGGGATAAATATTTTTCTGAATTGGGTCCTAATTTACGGCAACCTCGGAGCACCCGCGTTGGGCTTGGCCGGAGCTGCTTGGGGCACCGTGATCGCGAATGGACTGCAGGCTGCGGTGTTGTTTGCTTGGTTTTTAAGTCGCACCGTGGCTATTCGTTTTTCCACTCGTAAAGGAAGCTGGCGACGGGCTGAATTTCTAAACCTCTTGCGAATTGGCCTTCCCTCGGGGGTGCAATCCCTCGTCGAACTCTCGGCCTGGGGAGTCGTGTTAGTTTGGTTTATCGGATTTTTTGGCACCGACGATTTGGCGGCTTCTACCATTGTCGTTCGTTACATGCACCTTTCGTTCCTTCCGTTGCTAGGGCTCGGCGGGGCGCTCACGGCGTTGGTTGGGCAGACTTTGGGGGCCGGGGATCTGCCTCGGGCGCATCTTCTGACCCGGACGGCCGTGGTGGCAGGGGGCGCTTATATCTTCGTGCTCTGCCTCTGCTTTATCGGATGGCGCGTGCCTCTCGCCCGATTGTTTACCCAAGACCCCGCCATTATAGAAATCGCCGCCCGCTTGGTTTTCATAATTGCGCTCTTACAGATCGCCTACACTGCCCAACTCCTCTACGGAAGCGCCTTGCGGGCGGCAGGGGACACGGGTTGGATTGCCCGCTGGACTTTTGGTCTTTGCCTCCTCGTTATGGGGGGCGGCGGGATGCTATGCATCTGGGTCTTTCCGCAGTGGGGCAGTTACGGTCCCTGGATGTGCACGGCCCTTTACATCGTGATGCTCGGCGGTCTTTTCACCTCTCGCTGGCACGGGGAAGGCTGGCGGAAAATCGAGCTGTTCCGAGTGGAAAAGCCCGGAGAGACATGATTCTGTTCTTACCTGGAAAATCAGGTTGATTGATAACGCCAATCAAGACGACCGTCTTGGATTTCGATCAGTCCGAAACCGGGGGCCGTGCCAAGATTATCACCCCGCCACCACTTACCACAGAGGGCTCCGCCCATGAGAAAATGTTGGTCATTCCACCGAATCCATTCGTTTACATGCAGGTGGCCTGAAAGGACCAGCACCAAGCGATGGGCAGCGAAGAGGGCGAGGGTTTCGTTGGCGTCTTGCACCACAAGATTCGGAGGCAAGGGAGCGCCGGGGTTCTCCTGGACTTGCTTGAAAGTGGTGCGCAGCGGAATATGACTGCACAAAACCAATGGCTGGTCGTGGGGGGTGGCAGCGAGTTCACGGGCCAACCAGGCTCGTTGTTCTTCGCCAATCTCACCGTGATACCGCAGATCCCCCTCGACCGGTCTCACCGATTTGAGGACAAAAAATCGGTAGCCCCGCACGTCAAATCGTCGGGTCAGAGTGGGCACCCCGAACCATTCCCGAAACAGTCGGTAAGGATCGGGTTGCGGCGCTTCCCCGCGCACGCCGACCATGTCGTGGTTGCCTGGCACGGCCTCGATAGGGCGCCCTAGGCTCTCTAAAAAGCGATGACAAAGCTCGAATCGGGGTGCCATCTGAGAGGGAGTGCTGTCAAAGCCGCCGTGAACAAAATCGCCGCCGCCGATGATCGCGTCGGCTTCCCAATCTCCGATGCGTCGGGCCGATTCCTGCAACCGCATGGGAGCCTCCCGTTCGAGCATGGCGTGCACGTCGGTGAAATAAATCAGCCGGAGGTCGGGCGCATCGACTTCGTTGGCCAGCCCGAGGGAGCGCCCGCCCCAGACGGCGGTGGCCGCAGCTGAGAAGGTGCCGATAAACCGACGGCGATTCATCCGCGCGGCTCGGGAAGCTTGGGCACCCTGGATGCCTTGGGCTTTTCGGGGTGAGACAAGGCTGTTCACCCGGGGATTGGAACGTGGACGGGCTCTAATTTCCAAATATCGCGAGCGTATTCAGCAATCGTGCGGTCGCTGGAGAACTTGCCGCAGCGGGCCGTATTCAGGATCGCCATTTTCGCCCAGCGAGCCTTGTCACGGAAAGCTTCATCGACCTGGGCTTGGGCATCGCTGTAAGACCGGAAATCGGCGAGACAAAGGAAGGGGTCGTGGTGGATCAAATTATCAGCCAAGGCACTGAGCACTCCGGGAGGTTCGCCCGGTGTAAAATAGTTCGAGCCGACCCAGTCGACGACCGCCTTCAGTTCTTCGTCGGCCAGGTAAAAATCCATCGGATTGTAACCTTGGGCCACCAACGCTTTTACCTCTTCTACTCGTTTGCCAAAAATGAAGATATTCTCTTCCCCCACCTCCTCGCAAATCTCCACGTTGGCTCCATCCATGGTGCCGATGGTGAGGGCACCATTCAGGGCGAGCTTCATATTGCCGGTGCCGGAAGCTTCCTTGCCAGCGGTGGAAATCTGTTCGGAAAGATCTGCAGCGGGCACAATGCGCTGGGCCAGAGAGACCCGGTAATTGGGTAGGAAAACCACCTTCAAATTTCCATTGATACGCGGATCCTGATTAATGGTCTGTGCCACAGCATTGATGGCTTTGATGATAAGTTTTGCGAGGTCGTAACCCGGGGCTGCTTTAGCGGCGAAGACAAATACCCGGGGCACCACGGGGGCGTCGGGATTTTGTAGCATCCGACGGTAGAGCGCCAGGATGTGAAGCAAGTTAAGGTGCTGTCGTTTATATTCGTGGAGCCGTTTGATTTGGATGTCGAAGAGGGCGTCAGGATTCACGACGACCCCGCATTCCCTTTGGATAATTTCGGCGAGCGCTGCTTTGTTGGCTCGTTTGACGGCCATGAATGCCTCTTGAAAGTCTGGGTCATCGGCAAACGGTTCTAGTTCACGCAGCCGGGGCAGGTCGCGGACCCAGCCTTCGCCGATTTTTGAGTTGATGAGCTGGCTCAACCCGGCGTTGCAGGCCAGGAGCCAACGGCGGGGCGTGATGCCGTTGGTTTTGTTATTAAATTTCCCGGGGTAAAGCTCGTCGAATTCATGCAGAAGATCCCGCCGAAGCAATTCGGTGTGGAGCGCCGCGACGCCGTTGACTGAAAAACTGCCAACCACGGCGAGGTGGGCCATTCGGATCATTTTGGGGTAACCTTCCTCAATCAGCGAAAGGGAGCGTAATTTGTCGGCGTCGCCCGGCCACTGGAGAGCGACCTTTTCGAGAAACTGTTTATTAATTTCGAAAATGATCGCGAGATGGCGCGGCAACATTTTTTCAAACAATGGCACGCTCCATTTTTCCAGAGCCTCCGGTAAAAGGGTGTGGTTCGTGTAGGCAAAGGTGCGGGCGACGATGCCCCAGGCTTTGTCCCACGGCATTTTATATTCGTCGTGCAGGAGCCGCTGCAATTCGGCGATGGCAATGGCCGGATGGGTGTCGTTAAGTTGGATACAAATTTTTTCCGGGAAATCTTCTAAATTATCGTTGCCCTTGAAAAATCGCCGCAACATGTCACGCAGGGAGCAGGCCACGAAAAAGTATTGCTGGGCGAGCCTTAGCTCTTTGCCGCTCTCCGTTTTGTCATTGGGATAGAGCACTTTGGAAATCGTTTCGCTCAGGTTCTTTTCCGCGACCGCCTCGGTGTATCCCCCACGATTGAAAGCATTGAGATCGAACTCCTCCGACGCGCGCGATTCCCAAAGCCGCAAGAAATTAACCGTCCCCGTGCCGTAACCCGGGATCGGAATGTCGAAAGGCACCCCAACGACTTTCTTCGTGTCCACCCAACTCGACACCGAATGGCCGGTGTCATCGAAGACATGCTCGACCCGGCCGTAGAGTTCGATTTCCACTTTATGCTCGGGGCGAACAATCTCCCAAGGGGTCCCAAAACCGAGCCAGGCATCGGGCAACTCGACTTGGTAGCCATTGCGAAATTCTTGTTTGAAAAGACCGTATTGATAGTGAATCCCGTAGCCGATAGCCGGCAGATCGAGGGTCGCCAGAGAGTCGAGGAAACAAGCAGCCAACCGACCCAACCCTCCGTTACCCAGCGCCATGTCGTATTCCGCCGCCACCACTTCCCGGTAGTCGAGCCCCAGATCTTCCAGGGCCGTCCGCACTTCCTGATAAACCGCCGCGCTATGCAGACTGTTGCTGAAGAGCCGCCCCATGAGAAATTCCAACGACAAATAGTAAACGCGCCGCGTATTCTCGGCGTAATGTTTATCCATGGTCGCCATCATCCGCTCAATGACAATGCCTTGCACGGCCTTCGCCGTGGCCATCCACCAATCGCGCTTGCTGGCAGAGCGCGGATCCCGGCCAATAGCGAATTTCAAATGATCGACGATGGCCTTTTCAGGCCGTTCTCTGAACTCTTTTTGGTAGCTCATAATGGTGTTTTCTTGGAGGCCTGATTGACGCCGGGCTTAGCGCGATAGAACGTTGGCTTATCGCGCTGCACAACCAAAATTCGCCGAATTAGAGGTTCCGTGACGCAATCGTGACAATGGAATAGTCGGCACCACCTCCCCCGTTTCATCAAAGCCGAAAAAGCTTGCCCCGCAGATTTTGGTAGAAAGACCTCCCCCCGCAATGATGGGGGCGGATTAGGCGGCTGGATTTTCGATTAGCGCGATCCGATGCACATGGCGTCCGCCTTCGAACGGGGTGTCGAGCCAGATTTGCACAAGGCGCAAGGCGAGTTCGATCGGGATGGTCCGTTGGCCGATGGAGATGCAATTGGCGTCGTTGTGCATCCGGCCCCATAGAGCGGTCTCATCGCTCCAAACCAGGGCGCACCGGCAGCCGGAGACGCGGTTGGCTGTGATCGCCTCTCCATTGCCCGATCCGCCCAGCACGATACCCCGTTCGACCTCCCCTTTCGCCACCGCTTCGGCGACGGGCCGGATAAACACGGGATAATCGCAGGTCGCCTCCGAGTGGGTGCCGACATCAACAACCTCATGGCCATTTTCCCGGAGGTAAGTGGCAATGGTTTGTTTGTATTGAAACCCGGCGTGATCCGAACCGATAGCGATTTTCATCCCGCGAGAGTGCGCGGGGCGTTGCGACAAAAGCAAGTCTGGTTCGGTGAAATGCCCGCCGCATCATGTGCGGGCGGAGAGGTTAGGGGAGAAGCCGCGCCTTGAGATCGGGCGGCAGATCGGCCCCCTGGAGGTAAGCGGCGGCGGCGGTGGGATCGTGCCGCATCCAATCGCGGGCCAAATCCGTCGTGGCGGCCGTGCGGGCAGCGGGATCGCGGATGGTC
>CAZSPO010000023.1:0-6728 GCA_964608775.1 uncultured Chthoniobacterales bacterium
AGATGCCTCAAAAGCCGCCTGCGGCTCCTCCTTTAGCCCCCCCCGCGCCGACCGCGCCAGAACTGGTGGTGGATGACCAGGCGGCGGAAGAGACCCATTTACCCTCTTTTCCAGGCCGGGGCGGGACGTCACCCGACGACCCCGTCGTGCGGCTGCGCACTGCCGATTTACCGGCACTGGACGAAACTGCGGCCAGCCGTCGTGCCCCCCCTCCCTCACCTACCGCCCCCCAGACTGTCGCAGCGGGGAGTTCGGCGGATTTGCCTGTGGAAAATCCGTCGGGTAGCCATGAGTTGATCATGTTGGTGGACGACGACGAACATGTTTTGCTGCTGGCTAAAATGATCCTAATCGAGGCCGATTACAAAATCCTGACGGCGGCGAACGGTTTAGAAGCGATTAAGTTGTATCAAAAAGGGTCGCAGCTCATCCAACTTGTGATTCTTGATTACGCCATGCCGATCATGGATGGGAGCGAGGTGTTTGAGGAGTTGCGGGCGATCAATCCCCGGGCGCTGGTTCTTCTTAGCAGTGGGTTCACGGAACAGTCCAAACTGAATCAAATGCTCTCCCAAGGGCTCCGCGGATTTCTCCCCAAGCCGTATACCCGGGAGAAAATGCTCCTGCAGGTGCGTTCCGCGATCGACGGGTCCCGGGCCTGAGACCTTTGTGATTCGCCCCCCCTGTTTCATCAAACCAGGGGGGGTCACTGACCCAAATGGCCGGTTCGGCATCGCGGGATTGGTCGTTCCCCCCGCTGATTTGTCTGCGTCAAAATTTTTTGGCCATGACAATTTCCCCGCCCCGTGCAACCTCATGGATTCGTGAAAGAATTCCTCGAATACGTCATCCGCGAACTGGTCGATTACCCGGAAGAGGTGTTGGTCATCGAAGTGCCCCGTGAACGCTCGCTCCTTTTTCGGGTGCGGGTGCGTTCGAGCGATATCGGCAAAGTGATTGGCACCCAGGGCCGCACCATTGCGTCGCTTCGGAGTTTGCTCAATGCGGCGGCGTCCCGTCACGATCGCAAGGCCCATATCGAAATTCTTGAAGATCGCCCCGAGCCGGTCGCTTCTTGATGCGACGAAATCGCCCAAACGACCTTTTGCGCTTTCCCCATGATTATCATCCTTCGTTCCCATGCCTCCGCTGCGGAGATCGATGCCGTGATTGCCGAGGTTGCGGCGCTCGGCTACGAGCCCCGTCCGATCCACGGAGCCACCCAGACCATCATCGCCGCCATCGGCGATGAATTGGCCAATCACACCCTCGAATCTCTCGATGCCCTCCCGCAGGTTGAACGCGTCATGCGCGTTCAAAAGCGTTACAAATTGGCCAGTCGCGAAAGTCACCCCGAACCGACTGTGATCGACGTGGATGGGGTGCAGGTCGGTGGTGGCCATTTCGGTCTGATGGCGGGCCCCTGCTCAGTCGAATCCGAACGGCAACTTGTGGAAACCGCTCATTTGGTCAAGGCGGCAGGAGCCCAAATTCTTCGCGGCGGCGCATTCAAACCGCGCACTTCGCCCTACGAATTCCAAGGCCTCGGTCTGGCGGGATTGAAGCTCCTACAGTTGGCGAAAAAAGAGACGGGCCTTCGGATTATCACTGAAGTGCTCAACCAAGACGACGTTGATCTCGTGGCGGAGCATGCGGATATTTTGCAAATCGGCACCCGCAACGCCCAAAATTTCCAACTCCTTGTCGCGGCGGCCAAGACGGGACGTCCCATCCTGCTCAAACGGGGGTTGAGCGCACGGATCGAGGAATGGTTGCTCGCGGCAGAATACATCCTGGCCGAAGGCAATCCCCACGTCTTCCTCTGTGAACGGGGGATCCGAACGTTTGAAACCTACACCCGCAACACGCTGGATCTCTCGGCCGTGGCGATCGCCAAGCGCGAATCGCATCTGCCGGTCATTATCGATCCGAGCCAAGGGTGTGGCCGCGCTGACTTGGTCGCGGCTCTTTGCAAGGGAGCGGTTGCCATGGGAGCGGACGGCTTGTTGATTGAGGTGCATCCTAATCCAGCCGAAGCCATGAGTGACGGCCAGCAACAGCTCGACCACACCGCTTTCCAACAATTGGTCAAAGCGCTCGTGCCCTATCTGGCACTAGAGAACCAGCGGCTCTAACCCCAATAGGGTTCACATCGGGAGCAGATCCTTAACCGCCGATTGACGGATTCTCCCGGATTTGGTTCATATAGGCTTGAATGTAAACAACATAAAACTTCCTCAATCTGTGGCAATCCCTTTAATCTGCGGATAAAAATTGCCTTACCCCCCCAGTTTCATAAAACCAAACGGCCTTCATGAGACTGGGGGGGTTAAGGGAACAGAAGCGGAGCGAGCCCCCTCCCGCTCCGGTCTGTCCAATTTTCCTAGCAATCGCCGGTGGGCCGTCCCAATGTCGGGCGCATGATGCTTATTCGACCCAAAATCCGAGGTTTCGTCTGTGTGACCGCCCATCCCGAAGGCTGTGCGGCTCATGTGCGCGAACAAATTGCCTATGTCCGAAGCCAGCCCGCCTTGGAACAAGGCTGCAAGAAGGCGTTGATCATTGGAGCCTCCACCGGCTACGGGTTGGCTTCCCGCATTCAGGCGGCATTTGGCTGTGGCGCAGCGACCATCGGCGTTTATTTTGAGCGTCCCTCCGAAAACGGTCGGTGCGCGTCGGCTGGCTGGTATAACTCGGTGGCGTTCGAAAAAGAAGCAACCGAGGCGGGGCTCTATGCCACGAGTTTTAATGGGGACGCCTTTTCCGACGCCCTGAAAACGGAGGTGATCGATAGGATTAAAGCCGATCTCGGCCAGGTGGACCTGGTGATTTACAGTTTGGCTTCGCCCCGGCGAGTCCATCCCAAGACCGGCCAGACCGCCCGCTCGGCGCTCAAGCCGATTGGGGCACCCTTTACCGCCAAGACGGTCGATACAGATAAGGAAGAGGTGACCGATATCACCTTGGAAGCCGCCAGCGTCGAGGAGGTCACCGACACCATCACGGTGATGGGGGGCGAAGATTGGGAGATGTGGATGACGGCCTTAGAGGAAGCGGGGGTGTTGGCCGAGCGGGCGGTGACGGTGGCTTATTCTTACATCGGCCCGGAATTGACCTTCCCCATCTATCGAAACGGCACGATTGGCCGGGCCAAAGCCGACCTTGAAGCCACCGCGCTTCGGTTGAACGACCATCTCTCTCGAAAAGGGGGGAGCGCTTACGTGTCGATCAACAAGGCTCTGGTGACCCAGGCGAGTTCGGCCATCCCAGTCGTGCCGCTCTATATCAGCCTGCTCTACAAAGTGATGAAGGAACAGGGAACACATGAGGGCTGTATCGAACAAATCCACCGGCTCTTTGCCGAACGGCTTTACACCGGTCAGCGGGTGCCGGTCGATCGTGACGGACGCATTCGCATTGATGACTGGGAAATGCGCCCCGAAATCCAAAGCGCAGTCGAAACCCTCTGGCCGCAGGTCCAGACCGAGAATCTTAAATCGCTCAGCGACTTCACCAGCTATCAGCAGGAATTTCTCAAGCTGTTCGGTTTCGGCCTGGCCGGGGTTGATTACGATCTCGAGATTGAACCGTAAGCAGACCAAAAAACATGGCCCTCTCGCCCTCCCCCTTTGCCCTCACGTCGGACGCCCTTTCGAATCCCATTGGATTAGGGGGAACCCGGCCGCTCTTGCGCTGGAAATACACCCCGACCTCCTCTCCGGCCTTGCCCACAGCCGCCTTCCAACTGCAAGCCGCGCTCGATCCCCAGGCCTTGACTGAGCCGTCCGAATCGACATCCCTGCTGTGGGATTCCGGTTGGAAAGAGATCCCCAAACGGCAGCAACACCCTTACGAAGGACCGACGCCCGCTTCCCGAACCCGCATTTGGTGGCGGGTCCGGGTGCGGGACGAAGCTGGCGACCTCTCGCCTTGGGCGGAAGCGGCCTTTTTTGAGATCGGCTTGCTGGAGCGGGATGATTGGACGGCCCATTGGATCACCTCTCATGTGCAGGGCGCTCCCGGCACCTGTCCGGCGGCTGCTTACTTCCGACGCTCGTTCTCTCTCTCCCAACCCGTGCGCCACGCCCGACTTTACGCCTCCGCTCTCGGGGTGTTCGAATGTGAAATCAATGGGCTTTCCGCTGGCGATCTTGTCTTTGCCCCCGGTTGGACGGAATACCGGAAGCGGGTGCAAACCCTCTCTCTTGACGTGACCCGTCTGCTTCAGCCAGGGGAGAATGTCCTGGGAGTGATCCTAGGCGATGGGTGGTTCACCGGACATCTCGGTTGGCGCAACCGGCAATTTTACGGCCCAACCCCCGCGCTGTTGATGCAGTTGGAAGTCGAATACGCCGACGACACCCGCGAACGGTTTGTCACGGATGACCACTGGCGCACGACCACGGGTCCAATCGTCAGTCAGGACTTCCAGATGGGCGAGGAATACGACGCCCGCCTCGAACTCGGCAAATGGTCCTCGCCGGGCTACAACGCTGCCGCTTGGTGGCCTATCCGCCCTTTTTCCTGGCCGACCCTGACCCTTTCTCCGAGCGCCGGCCCGTTTGTGCGTCGCCAAGAGGTCATCGCGCTCCCCGCCACCCCGGACAACGATCCAGCCGCGGATTGGCAGGTTGCCAAGCGAATCTTCGATTTCGGCCAGAACCTCGTGGGCCGCGCCCGGATCCGGGTGAGCGGTCCGCGCGGGGTGACGTTGCAACTGCGTCACGCGGAGATATTAGAATCTCCTCATACCCTCCACACCGCCAACCTCCGCACGGCGCGGGCGACCGATCATTACACCTTGAGCGGGGAAGGGGTGGAGGAATGGGAACCTCGGTTTACCTTCCATGGCTTTCGCTACTTGGAAATCCACGTGCAGGAAACAAGGCGGGAAGTCCGCGAACAAGTCCGAATGCACAAGGTGGAAGCTGTCGTCCTGCACTCCGATATGCCGGTTGCAGGCAGCTTCGCCTGTTCGCACCCCATGTTGAACCAGCTGCAATCCAACATTGTCTGGGGTCAAAAAGGAAATTTCCTCGAAGTCCCCACCGATTGTCCTCAGCGGGATGAGCGACTGGGATGGACGGGGGACTCCCAGGTATTCATTCGCACGGCCTGTCTCAATCGCGATGTGGATGCTTTTTTCCGGAAATGGTTCGGCGATTTGCGGGATGCCCAGTTACCGGAAGGAGGGATTCCGATGGTGGTCCCGAGTCTCGATATCAGCCGCGATGATGCAGGTCCGGCCTGGTCCGACGCCCAAATTATTTGTCCCTGGACTCACTACCGTTGTTACGGCGATGCGTCCGTCCTCGCGGCCCATTATCCCGCGATGCAACGTTATCTCGATCATCTGGTCTCCATTAGTCCCGGGCTGATCCGATCCCGTCCCGAGAGCAAGGGGTGGCATGGTTTTGGGGATTGGCTGGCTTTGGATGGATCGGGGGCGACGAGTGGGCGCACGCTGAAAGATCTGATCGGGACCGCTTTCCTGGCTCACGACGCCCGGTTGCTGGCCGAAATCGCAGCGGTTCTGGGGAAACCCGAGGATCAGGCCCGTTATACCCGGCTGTTTGAGGAGGGGCGCGCCGCGTTTCAAGAGCGCTTCGTCACCCCAGGCGGTTACATCGCCGGTCAGACGCAGACCGGTTACGTGTTGGCCCTACATTTTGAGCTGCTGCCCGAAACCCTTCGCCCCGTGGCCGCCGCCGAATTGGCGCGGATGGTGAAGGCCAACAAGACCCATCTGGCCACCGGATTCGTGGGGACGCCTTATCTTTGCAAGGTGCTGGAAACCCACGGTTACCTCGATCTTGCCTGGGCGTTACTGGAGCAAACGACTTTTCCCTCCTGGCTTTTTCCGATCACCAATGGGGCCACAACGATTTGGGAACGGTGGGATTCATGGACCCCGGAAAAAGGGTTTCACCCCGAGGGAATGAACTCCTTCAACCATTACGCTTACGGAGCGATTGGCGCTTGGATGTTCGGCACCGTTGCCGGGGTAGAAGCGGATTATGATCCGAAAGGCGTGCTTCAAATTGTTTTCCGACCCCGGCCGGGCGGAACGGTCACGTGGGCCGAGGCGCGTTTAGAAACGCCGCTGGGTCGGGCTTCCATTCGATGGGAGAAACAACCCGACGGCTCCCTGCGGGTGAGTTGCCAAGCTCCCTGCAACGCGGAGGTCCGCTTCGATGCGCCCCCCGGGTTCTTGCCCCCATCAGAGACGGGGGCGGGCTCGTTCATTCTCCAGCCAGGATAAACCCGTCGAGATTGCCGAAATCCAGGTCGTGAAAGTCAATCCCCCAGTTTCATAAAACCAATGGGGTCAATCGGCCCGTTCGAACAAAGCACAGCTGTGCGGGGGAAGTTCCAGGTCACTCAGCCCCTGGGCGGACATTTCCTGCCCGGTCCAGACCTCCCGCCAACGCAGGTCCTGGAAGGCATTCGGGAAAGGGACCGTGAGAGGGCGACAGGATGATTCCTCCCAGTTAAAGAGCCCGAGGAGCGGCTCCTCCAGCGACTGGCGCAAGGCGGCGGTGGGAAGGTCCTGCCGCCAATCCAACGGAAACGCGGGTTCGCCCGATGATCGCAAGGCGAGTCGGCAAGTCGTCTCGACGATGGCCATGCCGGTTTCGTTCAAGGCTCCGACCCGGTCTGACAACGTCACCATGCCGCCGGAAAGGAGCACTAGAGAGGCCCACATCCGAGCTTCACTGGCGGTAAAC
>CAZSPO010000023.1:6738-16597 GCA_964608775.1 uncultured Chthoniobacterales bacterium
CCGCCGTTACCAGTTCCTCATCAGGGAGATCGAGCATTCCCGGCCGACTCGTCTCTTTGCCCCGCACGACGAGAAAATCGGGGTCGTTCAAAAACACCCGTCCGTGAGCGTGCCCGTTGAAAAAAGCGGTCATCGCGCACTTCCAGAGATCGGTCCAGTGCG
Source organism: uncultured Chthoniobacterales bacterium (assembly GCA_964608775.1). Lineage (GTDB taxonomy): Bacteria > Verrucomicrobiota > Verrucomicrobiia > Chthoniobacterales > CAZSPO01 > CAZSPO01. Next base: position 6,901 of record CAZSPO010000023.1, read on the forward strand.
GCGCGATATCACCCGTGGTGCGCGATGCGTCCATCAACCCGGCTCCGGTGGCCCAGACGCTTCCGCAGCCGAGCCAGAACGATTCCGGCCCCATCGCCTCCCGCATCGCCTCCATGCAACGGCGATGTCCGACTAGTAAGCCTTGGGTCTCATCATGAAACACCAGACGCCCGGTGCGATCCGGAAGGGTCACCCCCAGGTCAGCCGTGAAGCAATTCGTGAGAAAATCGGTCTTGAAATAGCCAAACCCCCAGCCTCGAAGCTTGGCGTAAAGAGCGCGGACATGCTCGACGACGGCGGGATGAGTCGGATCAAGAAAGTAGCGCTCCCCCCAGACCCCCGTGCAGCCCTTGTTGGCAAACGCCGAAAGCGGGTTGCCCTGGTCTTGCACAAACCAGTCTGGGTGCGCCGCAAACAGGGAACTCCGACAATTGACCATGAAGGGAGCCGTCCAGACGCCCGGAATAAAGCCCGCTTCCCGGATCTCCCGCGCCATGGCTTCCAGGCCTCCCGGAAATTTCTCGTTCGTCTCCCATTCCCCATCGAGCGTCTGCCAGCCGTCGTCGATGATAATATAGCGAACAAACTGCTTCAGGACCGGGTTCGACCGGATGGCCTCCAGATTCTCGCGCACGGCCTCCCGGGTGACATCCAGGCGGTAATAATCCCAACTGTTCCAGCCGCCGTGCTGCCCAATCGCTCGCCTCGGTTGTCGGCTGATGTGAAATGAGGGTGGCCCTTCCAAATCGTGCGCTGGTTCTCCGGCTTTGATGGCCAAGGAATCATTCTCCCATTTCATCCCAGGCTCCAATCGCGCTCCGATCCGCGTGGTGATTTTCACCATGCCGGTTGCTTCCGCAGAAAACAAATGAATCCACCGGGCGGGCAGCGCGAAGGCGAAAGTGATCCCCTGTCGGGTTGTCGGATTCAAAAACGCGGCTCGTGAGCAGGGAGACTTATCGGGGTCCCCGGTGAGCGAGGAGCGATCCACCATCCCCGGCTTTCCCCAGCAATTAAAGGTCATGTGCCAAACCCGGTCGAGGGTGTCCGGCACCCCTTCGATCTCCCATTGCAATTCCCAGAGCTCCACCGCTGTCTTTCCCCAATCACGGGACAACGCGACCTCTATCCGAGCGAACCCCTCCTCCTCCCGCACGATGGCGCTGCCAGTGAATCCTTCTGCTCTCAGCTCCCCTGGTGCCTCGCCGGGTTCCAACTCTGCAGCATGAGTTTCCCCGCCTTCCTTGAAGAGAAGACGGAGTTTAAGGGCGATCGGCGGTTCCAACAGCGTGAGACGAATGGGGCAAGACATCCCGCATCTTGCGGGCGATCCCCCTCGTGGGTCCAACTCAATTCTGGGGAAAAACGTCCGCGTTTCGTCATTCACCGATTTCTCATTTTCCTCCACGCCCCCGCCTCTGTTCCCCGCACTCTTTCGAGCCCGATTCGCGGGGGGAACTTTGGTTGACATGGCATAATGACCGACTTCGGTCAAAAAATCGGGTGAATTGTTTTTGCACCTGTGTTATTGTCTCCAACTTATGGCAATACCCAAGAAGAGTGCGTTTTCCCGTCGGCTACCTGATCTCGTCACAGAAGAACTTGTTGCGGTGCTCTCCCGCAAAACCTCTTTTGAGTTCAAGGAGTTGTTTGAAGTCGTCCACGAAAACTTGAAGGCCCGCAACGCGGCCAGTGGCGGCGAGGAAATGCTTCGGCTCCGAGCTTACGAAAAGCTCCAAAATCTCGTCTCCCGCGGAATGGTCAAGAAGACCGGGAAGAAATATAAAGGGCTGGCCTCACTTTCGAAAGCAATCGCGCCGCCACCCGAACCGGTTGCCCCTCTTTCGGCCTAAACTGCGGCTTACTGCGGCCTAAACTGCGGCCTACACTTCGGCCTAAACTGCGGCTTAAATTTATGGCTGAAACAGAGCGATGCACCGACTGTAGCAAGTTGTGGGAGTCGGCGCATACCTCGCTTTCTTCACGAGGAGAAGTCGTGCGGTGACGACGAAAATTCACGCCAACAAACCGTGCGCTTTGAAAGCTGTTGCGCTTTCGCCGTTTGCGCTCCCTGAAACCGCCCCCCTTCGCCGGGATGCCTGGGGGGGCTTGGCCGCTGATTATGCACAACATTCTGCTCATTCTCACCGACCAGCAGCGTAAGGACAGCCTGGGATGCTACGGGAATCCGATCATCTCCACCCCTGCCCTGGATAACCTTGCTTCCAGGGGCCAACGTTTTGAGCGAAATTATGTTGCAAACCCCATTTGTATGCCCAGCCGTCTTTCGATTTTCACGGGACAACACACATGCAACCATAGGCTTTGGACGAATGGACTGTTGATTGATGAGCGGGACACCGTTGCCACCCATCTTCAACGCCACGGTTACCAGACCGCCAGCATAGGCAAAATCCATTTTACCCCTTACGGCGGCAAGGCCGGCAACCGCGAGTCGTGCAATTGGTGGAAGCAACAAGGGGGCAAATCGAGCGACTGGAGTGGTCCCTATTGGGGCTTCGAGGAGGTCGAGCTTTCCCTCATGCATACCCAAACAGCGGCGCACTACGGAAAATGGTTTTACGAGAAGGGGGGCACGGACCAAATGACTCAGCCGCTCCCCGACCAAACGCGCCCCATTCCCGAACACCTTCACGACTCAACCTGGGTCGCTGAGCGGACCATCGAGCGCCTCAAACAACGCGACCGCAACAAACCGTTCTTTCTCGTGGCGAGCTTCCCAGACCCCCACCATCCTTTCGATCCACCCTCCACCACTGCGGCCAAATATTCTCCCGCGGCCATCCCTCTGCCGATCGGCGGACCGGACGACCTCGCGAGCCGCCCGGCCCATTACCGTCAGCATTTCGAAAGGGCCTGGAACAGATGGGGCGTAGGCGAACCCTCGACTCCGAATGGCATTGATGAGACCGAAGCCCGCCAGCGGATCGTAAACACCTGCGCAATGGTCGATCTTATCGACCGCAATGTCGGGCGGATTCTCGATCAACTCGACGCAGAGGGGTTGCGCGACGACACAATCGTGGTCTTCACCTCCGATCACGGCGAGCTTCTCGGCGATCACGGACTATGGCTTAAAGGACCGTTTTTTTACGAAGGGCTCATCAACACCCCCCTCATCATCGCGGGTCCCGGCATCCATGCCGCAGTTTCGAAGGCCCTCTTCTCTGATGTTGACCTGGCACCTACCCTCTGCGACCTCGCTGGTGCCCCTGCCCTTCCCTTTGCCGACGGCCGCAGCCAGGCACCGCACCTGCACAACCCAAATCAAACCGTCCGGGACGCCTGCCTCATCCACTATCAAACCGGCTACGGCGAAGGGGATGTCGCCTCAAAAGTTCTCGTCACAGAGCGTTGGAAATATGTCCGCTTTGAGACGGGCGAGGAGGAACTGACCGATCTTCGTGACGACCCTGAAGAGAGACAGAATGTTGTCCAGTCTGCTGCCTGCTATGAAGTGCTTCAGGAAATGCGGCAAAACCTCCTTAAAATTGAGCTGACCGAGGCAAAGCCCAAATTTCCCGCCCAAACTTGCCACGCTTGAACCCTGCGGCCCTATTCGTCACGACCCCAGGCGTTCATTCACCGACCCAGGCGGCGGCGTCGATCCGATTGCCTGCTGGACCAGAGACGAGGAATGGCTCGCGACCACTCTCCCGGCAAAACGCCTCCTGATCCCGACGCATCGCGGCTGCCCATGGGGTGCGGACACCCGCATGGAGGACCGGATCGTCTTGCTCGAAAAGAAAGGTCCAGAGCCGGCGGTCAAGATCGGCGCGGACGACGGCGGCTTCGGGTGTTTCGGCGAGATTATGCAGTTCCCACGGGTCCGCTTCCAAGTCGTAGAGCTCGGTCAAAGGCCAATCTGACGACGGCAGCCCATCGGCGGGAAACGGCGGGAGTTCGGGAGTCGGAAAGGCTGTGTGTTGAAGCGCACAATCGGATGGGCGCCCGGCCGGGTAACGTGGGGGGTGAAAATTGCGAATCCATTTGAACCGATCAGTTCGGATGGCGCGAGTGGTATCGAGCATGTGGGTGAAGACCGCGTCGCGGAGTTCGCCGACGGTTTGGCCTCGGGCTTGCGAGGCAAAGCTGCAGCCATCGAGACCTTCGATTGCAGGTAGGCCGAGCAATTCCCAGATGGTTGGCAGCACATCGAGATGGCAAGTGAGGGCATCGACGGTCGTATGGGCGGGCAGTTGGGCGGGCCAATGGAGCAGCCAAGCCGTGCGGGTGCCTGGATCGTAACAGGTGGTCTTGGCACGGTCGAGACCGACCCCGTGGTCGACGTTGATAACGACCAAAGTGTTCTTGGTTAAACCGGCAGCTTCCAGCCCTTCCAAGACCGCGCCCACGACGCGGTCCCCCCGTTGGAGTTGGCCCTGGAGGGTGGCCACCGTGGCTTGGTCGGCTTCGGAGCCGACGAGGTAAGGGGGCAGATCGAGCCCCCGCGAGGTATCCTGAACCGGCAGGTAAGCGCGTTTGCCCGGCGGCGTCTGGCTTCTGCCATAAAAGACGTTGAGATGGGCATCGTAGGTGCCGATCTGGGCGTAGAACGGGCCGTCGTCCGCTCGGCGTTCCCCCAGCCATCGCCGGACGTGGCCCGCCAGCAGGTCGCCATTTGGCCAGGGGTCGGTGCAGATTTTTTCCCGGAGCCCGATGGTGCGGACGGCATGTTCGTGGGCGCACTCATGTTGCACGCCGAAGAGGGCATTGTGATAGCCGAGAGCGGCGAGGCGGGCTCCGAGGTGGGGGATATGCGGATGGATGCGGTTATCGAGCACCGTGTTGGTCAGGCCCAACACCCCATTGGCTTGGCAGGTCCGCCCCGTCATCATCGCGGCCCGGGAAGGAGAGCAGATGGCGCAAGCGCTGAAGTTGCGGGTAAACCGGACGCCCCCGGCTGCGAGGCGGTCGGTATGAGGGGTTTGAACAGTGGCGTGATCGTAACATCCGAACCAATCGCCGGCGTCATGCCATGTGAGCATCACCAGGTTCGGGAACGGGGAGGAAGAAGCGGGCATCACGGACTCTTTCTCGGGATGCCGTAGGAGCAAATCCTTAAATCTAGGCCTCCAACCGAACCGGGAAGAAAAATCTCGCTCCTCTCCCCCGTGAGACATCTCCAGGAGGAAGGAAAATCGGTTGGACTCGCCCCGAATTTTCGCGACGATCATGTTCTTCATGTCCCGCCATTTGGAAAAGGTGCTCGCGCACGCCGAGGCTGATCTGGCCACTGCCGGGCGTGGCAGCTCCACCGATCTGCTCGCGCTTTACCGCAAATTTCTCAAAATCGAAGAGCACCGGTTGCAAATGCGGCATCGGGCGGGGGACGGTGGACGGGAGATTGCCCGCAAACGGGTGGACCTGCTCGACATCATCCTGCAGCACCTGTTTCAGGCGGCCTTGGAAGAGGCGGGAATTTCAAAGAAAGAACCGCGGCTTGCGATCATTGCCATCGGGGGCTATGGCCGGGGGGAGTTGAATCCTTGCAGCGATGTGGACGTGATGTTTTTGCATGCAGGAGCGAACAAACCGGCCAAAGCGGAGGCGGTGGCCATCGAGAAAATTCTCTATTTGCTTTGGGATGTCGGGTTCAAGGTCGGGTATTCCGTCCGGTCCGTGGCCGAAGCAATCCGGCAGGCGAACGAAGATCTCATGTCGAAGACCGCCCTGCTGGAGTCGCGGTTACTGACGGGCGAGCCGGGGTTGTATGAGCAATTTCACGAGCGTTTCCTCAAACAATGCGTGCGGGGCAAAGAGCGTGAATACATTCATTGGCGCATTCGCAACCAAGCGGAGCGCCATGAGAAACAGGCCAACACGGTTTACCTCCAGGAGCCGAATATCAAAACCGGCTGCGGCGGGTTGCGTGATTATCAAAACTTGTTGTGGGTCGCCTTTTTCGCCGAACGAGTGCGGACCACCGCCGAGATGGTGGCCCTCAAGTTGATGAGCGAACCTGAGCGACGGATGTTGGAACGGGCTTACGACTTTCTTCTACGGATTCGGACCGAGCTGCATTATCTTACCAACCGGAGCACGGACATTCTAACCCTTTATTTTCAGGGTCAGATCGCCAACCGGATGCAGTATCCACAAAAAAATATCCTCCGACGGTCGGAGGCGTTCATGAAGGATTATTATGGACATGCCAGAAATATTTTTCTCACGTGCCAGACCGTTTCCGACCGGATGGCGTTGCCCCGCGTCGAGCGGAAAACGGCGGCCGCTGTGGCCCTCCATTTCCTCGCGCGCCGCCCCAAACAGCTGGAGGAGTTTGACGGGTTTTGCGCTGAAAACGGAATGATTCACCCGGCCGGACGCGATATTTTTCGGGCTCAGCCCCAACGAATGATCCGGGTATTTCAACACGCCCAGCAGCGGGGGCTCGCCTTGAGTCCCGAGCTGCAACAGATGATTCGAAGGCGGTTGGATCTGGTGAATCGCACTTTTCAATATTCCCGGGCGGCCCGGGAGACGTTTGAAGCGATTCTTTCCCGAAAAGGGCAGGTGGGGCGGACCCTCCGGCTGATGCACGAGGTCGATTTCCTTGGGTCTTACCTGCCGGAATTCGGGCGGTTGACCTGCCTGGTGCAACATGAGTTTTACCATCGATACACGGCGGATGAGCACACCCTGGTTTGTGTAGAGAAGTTAGACGGGGTGATCGATACGGAAGATGCGAAAATCGCCGACTACCGGCTTTTGTTTCAGAAGCTAGAAGATCCTTACATTCTCTATCTGGCACTCCTGCTGCATGATACGGGGAAAGCAAGTAATTCGAGACATCACGAAGATGCAAGTGCCCTCAATGCCCAGCGGGTGTCCCGCCGGTTGCAGATCGGTCCGGAACGCCGCAAGCAGCTGATTCACCTCGTGGATCATCACACCACGCTGTCAATCACAGCGCAGCGGCGGGATTTAGATGACCCGGAGACCGTCCGGCAATTTGCCGAGATTGTGCATAACCAGTCAAACTTGGATGCCCTGATGCTGCTGACCCTCGCGGATGGAATGGGGACCGGTGATGAAGGGTGGTCAGACTGGAAGGAATCTCTCGTCTGGCGGCTATACCGGTCGACCTCGCGATATTTGGCCGACGGCGAGGCTTACACGGCCGAGGACAACGAAATCCGGCTCCGGCTGAAAGCGGAAGCGCAGGCTCGGTTGCCTTCGGATTTTGGCCAGGAGATCGACGCGCATTTTCAATACATGCCCGACCGGTATTACAGAATGTTTGATGGGCACGAAGTCCGGCGGCATCTGCGGATGTTCCGCACCTTTTTGGAGAGCAGTTACCGGGAGAAAAAAGGGGGAATGGCCAAGGCGCTGCGTTGGATCGATCATGACGACCGGGGCCATACGGAGTTGCTGGTCTGCACGTGGGACCAACGGCAGTTGCTCGCCCGGCTCGCCGGGGTGTTGGCTCTGGCGGAACTCAACATTCTCAGCGCCGACGTTTTCACCCGGGGCGACAATCTTGTGCTCGATATCTTCCGGGTCTGCGACACACGATTGCATCCGGTTTCTTCCGAACGGGATCGGCGACTGGTCGAACGGCTCCTGAATGAGTCGCTTTTGACTTCGAACGATTTGATCGCCGAGAAATTGCAAGCCCGCGAGAAGGACGGCACCTTTTACCTCGCCCCAGAAGTCGAATTCCCCACCCGGATCACGGTCACCAATGAGTTGCACCCCCTTTATACCCTGATCGAGGTGGTGACCCCGGATCGGCTCGGATTGCTGCACGATTTGCTCAGTGACTTGAGCGACTTCGACATCACCATCCAGCTCTCCCGAATCACCACCGAGAAGGGGGCCGCCATCGACAATTTCTATGTGACCGATACCCATGGTCAAAAAGTCGCCGAAACGTTGCTGCCCGACTTGCAGGAGCGACTCACCAAATCGGCGACCGGTGTCACCATCAAGGCCGCATGAGCCGACTCGGATGAAAGGCTGCTGGATATGGGCGGCGGGCGAGTGGGGGGAGTCAAGCGGGGTGCCGCCGGGCGACCGGGGGTTTCGCTTTGGCCTGCACGTTTTCGAAACGGTTCGAGTGAATGCGTCCGGGCGCACCCCGATGTGGGATCGGCACCGGGCTTCGCTGGCGCGTGCTGCGGCGGCCATGGATTGGGGGGGATTCGAGCCGGGAGAACGGCTGGCTCCGCCGCGGTTGGAAGAGGCGGGTGTGCTACGGGTTTATTGGACGGCGGGAGATGGGTCGGCCCAGGGGGAAATCAGTCGAGGCCGGTTAATCGCCACATTTCAACCAGGGCAACCGGCTCCGCTGCCCGAGGCGGGGTGGAGGACCGGGGAAGGTCATGAAGCGCTGCCTCGCCGTTGGGCGGGATGGAAGTCTGGGAGTTACGGTGTGCGCCTCGGTCTGATCCGGGCCATTCGGGCGGCGGGTTGGGATGAGGGGGTGTTGGTTTTTCCTGAGGGCGAGATTTCAGGTTGGTGTTTTGGCAACCTGTTGCTGCGACGGGCAGGCTGTTGGCAGACCCCGGCTGATGCGGACATCCGGAAGGGGGTGGCCCTTGACTGGTTGCGCGAACGTCATCCGGTAGAACGCCTCCCGCTCACGAGGGCCCTCCTCCGGGAAGCGGACGCCTTGGTCTTCTGCAATGCGGTGCGCGGGTTCGTGCCGGTGGCCAGCCATCTGGGGCGGCGACTCGCACGACCACCCGTCGTCCAAGAGTGGGCCGAAGCCTGGGAGGCGGCGATGCAGGGATGACCCCGACCGAGTTGCTCGCAAAAATAGGGGAGGCCCCCGGCTTTCAGCGAATCGCGGCCTCCGCAGCGACCGAGCTCGGGGGGGCGGCGGAAGCCGCTTGGCCTGTGGCCGCCGCCTGGTTGGCTCGCGGTGGACGAACGGCTCGCACTTGGGTGATCACCCGAGACGGGCCTTCGGCTGAACGCACCTTTGCCGGCCTAGTGCCCTGGGTCGAACAGGCGCGTCTTTATCCGGCAACCGACCGTCCATTGGCCGGGGCAGAAGTCCTCGCCGACCCCGATCTTGCAGCAGAGCGTCTCGGTTTTTTCCAGTGGATGCTCGAATCCTCAGGCCCCCGGGTGGCGGTCCTGGCGGAAGACCAGTTGGATGAACCCGCCTCAGCCCCTTCCGAGATCAGCCGGGTCACGAGGGAAATCCGACGCGGCACCATCGAAAACCGGGACGCCTTTGCTGGAGAACTCACCGCTCTCGGCTATGAAAAAACCGCTCAAGTGGCTGCCCGCGGGCAATTCGCGGTCCGGGGTGGGATTCTCGACTTGTATCCCTGGAATACCCCGCAACCCGTGCGGATTGAGTGGTGGGATAATGAGATCGATTCCCTGCGGACCTTTGATCTGGACACCCAACTGGGGATTGCCCCGTTGGAATCGATCCGGCTGATGCTTGAGCCCCCTCCGGAAGCGCAACGTCGGGGCACCGTGCGGGATCATTTGGAAAAGGGGGATCGGGTGATCGCGCTCGGGTTGGAGGGGTTTGGAGAAGGGGCCATCCTCGTGAGCGACCGATTGGTGGAGGCGGGGGAGCCGTTGGTGGAACCGTGGCTGGCAGCCGAGCCGCCTGGGGCGGGAGTCGGGCCGGAAGTGACGGCGACCGCTGCCGAGCTACGGCGGCAGGCGTTGCGGGAGCTGGCGACCAAAGGTTGGATGCTGGTCACCT
>CAZSPO010000024.1:0-16450 GCA_964608775.1 uncultured Chthoniobacterales bacterium
GAGCGACTCGTGCCGCCGACGGTTTTCAAGCCGGTGCCGAAGGTGGATTCGGCCGTGATCGTCATGGAGCCAGCGGCCAAGGGGGAGCGGGTGCCGTGCGGACGACCGATGTTAGAACGACTGGTGCGCGCCGGGTTTGCCCATCGACGCAAGCAATTGGGGAAACTGCTGGGGGGCGTCGGAGTCGATTGGGAGGCAGGGGCTGCGCATTTAGGGAAAGCCGTGACCGCGCGGGCGGAGGATTTAACCGTCCGAGAATGGAGCCGACTCGCCCGCTGGGCGGAGGGGCGACCGGATGAAGTGGTGGACACCGGGGAGGAACGGTTTGATGTGGTGGATGAAACGGATCGGGTGACGGGTCAGGCCACGCGGCGGGTGGTGCATGCGGAGGGTTGGCGGCATCGGGCCGTCCATCTCTTGCTGAGAAACACCCAGGGCGAATGGTTGCTGCAATTGCGGGCGCCGTGGAAAGACCGACATCCGGGGGTGTGGGATTCGAGCGCGGCCGGCCACGTCGGGGCGGGCGATGATTATGAGGAGACGGCGGAGCGAGAGCTAATGGAGGAGCTGGGGGTGAAAGTCGCGGTGCAAGAGGTCGCGCGAATCGAGGCGGGGCCGGAGACCGGGATGGAGTTCGTGCGGGTTTACACCGGGTTCCATGACGGGCCGTTTGCTTATGATCCGGATGAGATCGAGGCGGTCCGATTTTTTCCGTTGGAAACCATCAAGGGGTGGATCGCGGCGCGTCCGGAGGATTTTGCGCCGGGGTTTCTCCGCTGCTTTCGGGAGGCTGTAATTGAGCGGGAGTAAGGCCGCATTCCGCTTCGGCAAACTGGCGGAACCCGACGCCAAACCGGGCCATGTCGTCAACGATCCGGGGGCCGCGTTCAAGGATCAGCTCGCAGAGCCGGTCGAGGTGCACCGGATTTTTGCGGGTCATTTCGGCGAGGGCCAGGATGACGGCGAGGCCATTCGTGGCGTCATGTTTCATCTCGCGATATTGGTGGACGAGAGCAGCGATCGATTCAGAACCGGGAGGCACGACGTCGGGCATGGGAGGAGAATGCGAATCGGGAGGAGCGGTTTGGGAGGAGAGAATGCCTTTTCCGGTGGCAGAGCTCCGGGGGCTATGGTTGAGTGACATTCCCCCGCAATATGGCTTCGGATATTATCAGGGTCGCCGGTGCCCGCCAGCATAATTTAAAGAACATCACGGTGGTCTTCCCTCGCAATCAACTGGTTGTGGTGACCGGAGTGAGCGGTTCGGGAAAGTCCTCCCTGGCCTTCGACACCCTCTTCGCGGAGGGGCAACGTCGCTATGTGGAGAGCCTCTCCGCTTATGCCCGGCAGTTTCTCGATCAGATGCAGAAGCCGGAAGTCGATTTCATTGAAGGCCTCTCTCCGGCCATCGCCCTCGAACAACGGACCGGGGCCTCCAACCCCCGAAGCACCGTGGCCACAACCACCGAAATTTACGATTATCTCCGGGTGCTTTACGCCGCCGTCGGGCAACCTCACGACCCGATTTCCGGTCGCCCCGTGTTCCGCAACAGCCCGCAACAAATCGTCGATACCATCCTCGGATTTCCTGTCGGCAGCCGGTTTATGGTGCTCGCCCCCGTGGTGCGGCGGGAGTTGGGGGAATTTCGAGATGTTCTGGATCGATTGCGACGGGAAGGCTATGTGCGGGCGCGCATTGACGGGGAGGTCGTGGAGCTCGGGCGACCCGAACCGATCCGGTTGAAAAAAGAAGCGCGCCACACCATCGACGCCGTTGTCGACCGATTGGTCCTTCGGGAAGAAATCCGGTCTCGCTTGGCGGAATCGGTCGAGACCGCCCTGCGAGTCGGCGGAAACAAACTGACCATCCTCCTGCAGGAAGCGGCGGAGAAGGGAGAACGCTGGGTGGAACACCGTTTTTCGACCGACTACGGCGATCCAGAGTCGGACTTCTCAATGCCCGAGCTGACGCCCAAACGCTTTTCATTCAACAGCCATTTGGGAGCCTGCCCGACCTGTCACGGGTTGGGGAGCATTCTTCGTTGCGACCCGGATCTGGTGGTGCCGGACCCGGAAAAATCGCTTGCCGACGGGGCCATCCGCCCCTGGGCCAAGGCTCCCAAGCGAATGGCCGCCTTTTACCGCGCTCAATTGGAGAACCTAGCCGCGCGCTTCAAGGTCAAGATGGAGACGCCCTTCAGCCAGTTGCCCGAAGGATTCGTGCAAGCCCTGCTGGAAGGCACGGCTGGCTTGGCGGTCGCGCCAATGAACGGGCGTGGAAAAAAAGGGGGCGAGGAAAAACCGTTCGAAGGGGTGCTCCCAGCGGTCGAACGAGCCTTTGTCAGCAGCGAAAGTGAGCTCACCCGCCATCGGCTCCGGGCTTACATGACCCCGGCCCCCTGCCCCACCTGCCGAGGGGCGCGGTTGCGTCCAGAAATGCTCGCCGTCACCCTTCAAAACACCGAGGGGCGCAGCCAAAACATCCATCAGTTCTGCCAGCAGACCGTGGAAAAAGCAGCGCAATTCCTGGAAATGCTCGATCTCACGCCGACCCAACGCCGGATTGCTTCCGAGGTGTTGCGCGAGCTCACATCCCGTTTTGGATTCCTGCTCGAGGTCGGGCTGCGCTATTTGACCCTCGACCGGGAGAGCGCCACGCTTTCGGGAGGGGAAGCCCAACGCATTCGGCTCGCCACCCAGATCGGCTCGGGTTTGGCAGGGGTGCTTTACGTTTTGGACGAACCGAGCATCGGCTTGCATCAACGGGATAACGACCGACTCATCGCCACCCTCCGCCGCCTGCGTGACTTGGGCAACACGGTGGTCGTGGTGGAACATGACGAAGATACCATTCGCGCCGCCGATCATGTGCTCGACATCGGCCCCGGTGCCGGCCCCCGCGGCGGAGCTCTCGTGGCCCAGGGCACCGCCGACGAAATCGCTGCGGCAGAACATTCGCTCACCGGCCAATACCTCTCCGGACGGGCAAAAATCCGGGTGCCCCGCCTGCGCATCCCCCCCCGCTCCCCGCACCCCGTCGGCTTCGACCGCACGATCGGGTCCGGCTGGCTCACAATCTACGGGGCTCAGGAAAATAATCTGCAAGGGATCGACGTCTCCTTTCCCCTCGGATGTTATATTTGCGTCACGGGCGTCTCCGGCAGTGGGAAATCGACGCTCGTGGATGATATTCTCCGCCGCGCCCTCATGCGCCGCCTCTACGGCTCCAAAGACCGACCGGGACGGCATCGCGGGATGGAAGGGTTGGAAGATGTCGACAAGGTCATCGTCATCGACCAAAGCCCCCTCGGTCGCACCCCCCGATCCAATCCAGTCACTTACTGCGGCGCTTTCACCCAGATCCGAGATCTCTTCAGCCAGCTCCCCCTCTCCCGGGTGCGCGGGTATGAACCCGGGCGGTTTAGCTTTAATGTTAAAGGCGGGCGCTGCGAACATTGCCAAGGAGATGGCATGATCAAAATCGAGATGCACTTTCTCGCGGACGTCTTTGTCCCTTGCGAAGTCTGCGGCGGGGGACGTTACAACCGCGAAACGTTGGAGATTACTTACCGCGGGCACAACATCGCCGACGTGCTCGCCATGACCGTTGATGATGCGGCCCGTTTTTTCCGCAACGTCCCAGGCGTGGCCGATAAGTTGGATTCACTGGTCCACGTCGGGCTCGGCTACCTGCAACTCGGCCAACCCGCCACTACCCTCTCCGGCGGGGAAGCGCAGCGGGTGAAGTTGGCGGCCGAACTCGCCCGCAAATCAACCGGACGCACCCTCTATCTCCTGGACGAACCGACCACCGGCCTGCATTTCGCTGACATTGAAAACTTGCTAGAAGTCCTGCTCAAACTGCGGGACGCAGGCAATACCCTCGTCGTCATCGAACATAATTTAGAGATGATCAAATGCGCCGATTGGGTGATCGATCTCGGGCCGGAAGCCGGCGCGGATGGCGGGCGAATTGTGGTGGAGGGTCCCCCGGAAACCGTTGCAGCTTGCGAACATTCCCATACCGGGCGGTATCTCAAGAGGGTCCTCACATGAGTCGGCGGGCATTCACGAGCCTGCTGATCGGCTTGTGCGTCAGCGGATCTGCTCTGGGGGAAGAGCCGCTCCTTGACCTGTCCGCCATCCAGGTCGCCATGGAGGAAGGTCGGTATCCCCAAGCGATGGCGGCGCTGGAGAACCGGGCGGCGGCTCGCGGGGTTCCCCCTGAAAAACGGGCGCACACCCTGCTCCTCGCCGGCATTGCGGGCGTTCATTCCGGAGATCGGGAGCGGACCGACCGCGGGATTACGTTGCTCGCGGAAGCCGCCCGGCTGGAGCCCGCCCTCCGCGAAGAAGCCCTTTACTTCCAAGCATACGCCAAATGGCGACTGGAACAGCCTCGCGAGGCATTGACCATCTGCGAAAACCTGAGCGACCGACCTGGCCGATTCGGCGCACGCGCCTCCATGCTCGCGGGCATGATCATCCTGACTGGCGGAGCGGAGGAGGGTGCCGACCCAGCTGAGGCCGCCCGACGATTTCAGGCGGTCGGCCTTGACCCGAAGTGCCCGGTTGACCTGCGGATCGAGGCGCTGGCTCGCGAAACCCATGCCCACCGCTGCGCCGATTCGTGGGCAGCCGGCTTGGCCGCTGCCCGGACTTGTCTAGAGCTCGCGTTGATAGAAGAAACCGAGGCGGGTCACTGGCCCCAAGCCGCTGCTTGGGAGGCCGCGCAAATTGCCGCTGCCCAACAAGCTTGGCGGGAAGCGGTCGACTGGATGGAGCAAGCCGCCGCCTTGCCCGGCCCCCTGAAAGTCGCCGCCCAGAGAGAAGCCGAGCGCTGGCGTCTGGTGCATTTCATTTGGGAAGAAGAATCGCCCGCAACTCCTTCACGCGATTAGCCGAGCGACCCTTGGATTTTCTTGCCGCCGCTCGTCTCGACCGACTCCATATCGACGCCATCATCGTTATTACCGAAGCAAACCGACCGCCGAAAAAGGTCAAAGCAACGTTACACAACAAACCCCCACGAATTCATGGCGACACACTATCCCCTTCACATCCTGCTGCATAAAACCAGTCCTTCGTAAGTGTCAAATAAGCCCTCTCAGCCATGATTTGTATGTCCCAAGTGCCTGCGGCACTGGTTTCGGCGCTTGAACCTTAGTCTCCGGCTATTTGCCTGTCGTCCAGCCGCAATCGATCATGAAAGCCGTTCCCGTGATCATATACGAGGCATCCGAAGCCAAATAAACGGCGGCAGCCGCGATCTCCTCTGGGGCGATCATTCGACCGAAGAGCTGGGTGCCGCTCATTTCCCGATAGGCCACCTCTGGATCAGGGTATTCCTGAAGTCGCGCTTTGACAAACGGCGTCTCCACCCGGGCCGGGCAAATGCAGTTCACCCGGATGCCAACGGCGGCGTGATCCAGCGCCATGGATTTTGTTAATCCGACCACAGCAAATTTTGTGGTGCAATAGGCCAGCCGATCGCGGATGCCGACCACGCCGCCGACCGAGGCGAGATTGATAAAATTCCCGGTCCCCCGGCTGATCATCCCTGGTAAAAAAGCCTTGGAGACATTGAAAACCCCGCGCACATTCACGGAATACATCCGGTCAAGATCTTCCCCGCTCGTCTGCAAAACCGTGCCAACGCAGCCGATCCCGGCGTTATTGACCACGATATCCATCGGCCCACTGCCCGCCGCCAAGGCTTCCACTGCAGTGCCGTCGGTCACATCCAAACCTGCCGCCGCCGCTTTGCCGCCAGTCGCGTGGATGGCTTGTGCGGTGGCCGCCGCGGAGTCCGATTTGCAATCCGTGACCAGCACCTCTGCGCCGCTCTCCGCAAAGGCCTTCGCGATGGCCGCTCCAATGCCGGATCCCGCGCCTGTGACCAGCGCCCGTTTGCCGTCCAACCGAAAAAGTTCGCTCATATTAAGCCGCCTCCGAGAACCGGCAGAACGCCCGCACAGGTGAACCGTCGCCCCCCACGAAATGCAGGGGGGCCGCGCTGAAATCGACTTCCGCCACCGGGATTTCCGCAAGCCGATCGAGCCCTTCGACAATCACGATTTCTTTGCGGAAAAAAATGCGATGCACTTCGAGGTGGTCGGTCGGATGAATGGAGGCCTGCTCCACCCCGATAAGATGAATGCCGAGATCAGCCAAGTATTGAGCCGCTTCCCGCTCGAAACCAGGGAAGTCTCGATGATACTGATCGGTCCCCCAATGCCGAGCCCAACCGGTCTGCACCAGCACCTTCTGACGGGCACGAATCCGGTCGGCGTGCGGCTTGAAATCATCGACGGTAAAGGTCGCGCCGGGCCCCCCTTTGGCTTGGAGATCAATGACGGCGGCCGGACCGACGCAATGGTTAAGTGGAAGCGACGCCACATCCTTCCCCTCGGGCATGCAATGGAGCATCCCATCCAGATGCGTGCCGGTATGCAGATCCATGCTGATGTGGAGCATATTGTATTGCGCCCAATCGATCGCCTTCATCGGCCAGCCGATAATGCGTGAGCAGGTGGGGAACCCTTCGGTGCCAAGACCGATGGGGTGGGTGAGATCGAGGAATTTCATAATAAATAGGGGAAAGAGCCTTCAGGCAACCTCAGCCAAGCTCTTCTATCAATAAGAAAACGCGCATCCCTGTGGTCGGGGCTGATGGCAAAGCACTCCCTCGGTTTGCGTTCCTCAACGCTTTTATCCAGGAGAGCCCGCATCTGGTTCCACCCGAAATTCCGCATCCAACAAAGCGTCGAGGGCGGCCCACTCCCGGACGAGCGTTTCCCGTGCTTCGATCAAATGCGGCTCCGCTTTAGGATCAAACGGTTCTCCCAACGTCGCTTCCACCCGCCGCGACAACGGCCCTTGGCGCACCCGACCGTCCGCCCGACGGGCCAACGTTTCTACGCGGGCCACCCGGCTTTTTGCCTCCGCAATTCGGGTCAACGCCTCTTGATCGGTCCAGCGCCCTTCCAGCACCCCGGTCAATTGTCGGCAACGAAACCGTCGACACCGGCTCGGACGCTCCTCGTAAATGGTGCACGCCCCCTCCCGATGCGCGGCGCATGGTTGCCGCACAGCGTGTCGCCCTTGTTTCCGCCGCAACCGCAAACCGACAGCCGCCAGTCTTTCCGGAGAGTCCTCCGGTTGCAGCCACACCCAATGAAACATCACGCCGTTGCAACAAAGGCCGCAGGCTAAACACAACCGAGTCGCAGGATCGGGGGCGGTTGCTTGATCGAGTGGGGTTTCCTGGCCCGGTGCGTTTTCCTGGTGAATGCCGGATGTCATGTCTCAATGGTTACCCTATTTTTTCATCAAACCCTTCCTGTTTATCTGAAACACGCACGCCAAGCGAGAAGAGAGAAAGAGCCCTCTATTTTTGTGGAATCACTGCGGAATCCATGCCCCACATTGAATATCACCCCACAGCCAAAGGCCGTAAGCTCGCCTCCATCCTGCGGCTGATCAGGGAACTCAACGACTTGTTTTCAAGTGTCACACCCCTCATTTTTCTTTCATTGACACATTAAAATGTGCGCACTAAAATAGTGTGATATATGAAAAATATCACATTAAGCGCGAGGCAGGATCTCATTGAGCGGGGGCGTCAGATGGCTCGCAATCGGAAAACGACCTTGAACGCATTGTTTAGAGACTGGCTGGAACAAATGGGGGATGGCGAAATGCGGGAACAAACCTACCGCCAGCAAATGAAACGGTTGACAGGGAGGGTTCGGGTCGGAAATCGCAAGCTGACCCGGGAGGAGATGAATGAGCGTTGATTACTTTCTGGATACCAACGTTCTGATTTACTCCTTTGATACATCAGCACCGGCAAAGCGGAAGAAAGCTGAGAATCTTATTGCCGCCGCTCTCCGGCAGGGGAGTGGGGCGATTAGTTGGCAGGTGGTTCAGGAGTTCATTAATGTCGCTCTGCACAAGTGGGAGCGTCCGATGACGACAGCCGATGCCGTCGAATATTTGAGTTCCACTTTGGAACCCCTCTGCACGGTTTTTCCCTCGCCTACGCTCTGGCGCACCGCACTGGCACTTCAAACTCAGAGCCAATACCGTTTCTATGACAGCTTGATCGTCGCTTCGGCCTTACAATGCGGCGCGAAAATTCTCCTCAGCGAGGATCTTCAGTCAGGCCGACGCGTTGGCGATCTGGAAATCGTGAATCCATTTGAATAAGATGTGACTGGCTGCATATCGTCGGCGGGCGTCGTTGTCGCCGTGGAAGAGGGCGTGCGCCGCACCCGCGAACTCCAGCGTTGCATTCCCGGCATCTAAAAAAAATCCTCACCGAACGTCTGCGCAAGCTGGTGGATTTCGAGGTTCTAAAGGAAAAGACAGAAGGGTCATGTATTGCGATATTTCATCAATTCAATGATCGGTATCCCTTCTCGCTTGGCGTGTCACGCCCATGCACCAGTGCGCTGACTCGGCTCGCATCTCCCGTTTGACCGTTGCTTATCCGTTTCGCAAACTGGCTCGCAACCAGTTGAGGGTGGCGGAGGCGGGAAACCTCGGGGCGGATTCCGCTGCGGTGCGCGGTTATTACAAATTCCATAATTCATGCGCTGACCCCTTCCGCCTTTTCGAAAAACAGCGCGGGCGGGGGTGCCTTGACTTGATCCCGACCCGCCCGCACTCTTTCGCCCATGTCATGGACAGACCATTTGGAGCGTCGGTTCGGTCGCTTTGCCATCCCGGGGATCACCCGCGGGATTGTGGCATTGCAGGCCCTGGTGTTTGTGCTGGTGGCGATCAACCCCGCTTTTGCCCAGGCTCTGGTGCTTGATCCGGGCGCGATTCGACAGGGGGAAATCTGGCGGTTGGTCAGCTATATTTTCCTCCCTCGCACCACCAGTATCATCTGGATTATCTTCGCCCTGTATATTCTCTGGATGGTCGGAGATGCCTTGGAACAGGCGTGGGGCGCGTTCAAGCTCAATCTCTACATTCTCCTTGGCATCTTTTGGATGGCAGTAGCCGCCCTGGTTTTCTCAGCCCCAGCGGATGGGCTGATTTTCTGGACCAGCCTCTTCTTTGCCTTTGCGACCCTCTTTCCTAATTACACCTTCCTTTTGTTTTTTATTCTGCCCGTGAAGGTGAAATGGCTGGCGTTGTTCAGTGCCGGCTTTCTCTTGTTGCAAGCCCTTGGACCTTCGGGGCCGCTCCGCGCTTCGGTGGCGGCGATTGTGGTGACTTACCTCTGCTTTTTCGGTGGTTTTTGGCTGCACACCTTCCGAAATCGGGCCGAGGTCAAGGCCCGGCGGGCGCGGTTCGAAGCCGCCAAACTGCCCGAGGACGCCACGCTTCACCGGTGCCGGACGTGCGGTCGCACGGAGGTGAGCGATCCCCGGCTTGATTTCCGAGTGGCGGCCGACGGGGAAGAATATTGCGCCGAGCATTTGCCGGGGCGGGTCAGATGAACTGAATTTCAGCTCGACTCATTGGGCGGCAAATCAGGGGGCGGCAAATCAGGGGGCGGAGCGCTTTTCCGTTTTTTATCCTCCTGAATCAGATCCCATATGCGAGCCAGAGTCTCGCGAGAAATGCTGGCCTCCTCGAAATCCGCAACGGTGCCTGGATCATCGATTTTCAACAGGGCCCCGCTTTGGCGGCGGGCTGTGGCGTCACGCAAGATGGTGCCAATGTCGTGGAGCCCCGCCCCGAACCGGTCGAGCTGCACCACCACCCGTCCGACGGGGTCATCTTCGTCGGTGGCCGAGAGGAGCTGATTGCGGTTGAAGGTGGTGCGAATGGTTTCCCATCGTTCCTGTTCCTGTTTGGAAAGCGATCCGGTTAGCTCCTTGAATTTTAACAAGTTTGCCTCGGCTCCCGTCGTTAAGGTCTGGGCTTCGCGTTGGTAATGATCGAAGACCAGTTGGTCGACTTCCGACTCGTTCATGATCGGAGCCACTTTTTCGGCCAACCGGTTCATGTTGCGGTAGGAACCTTGGAGTTTGAAGGGAGGCTCGGTCCGGTAAGCATCCGCCTGGGCGGCGGAGGCGATGTAAGCGGCATTTACTTTCAGAAGCACGTCACGAATGCCCAACAGTTTGCGGCAGACATTCACCATATCGGCTACTTCGGCGGCGGACCAGTTTCCCTCAAGATTGCCGGGAGGCTCATGCGATCCGGGGGTGGCTTGTCGGATGATTTCCTGAAAGTCCCCCCGATGGCGTGCGGCCAAAGGGGCGAGGGTCGGGTTGCTGGTCAAGGCATTTTCGAGATAGCTCAGGTCAAAGGCCTCGCGTTCGCCTCCGGCGATATCGCCCAGGTTGTAAGTGTCGGCCCGGTTGGCCAGCATGTCGGGGATGCGGAATTGATCGCCACTCTCGGTGTAAGGATTGCCGGCCATCACCACCGCCACTTTGCGACCCCGGAGATTAAAGATGCGGGGCTGGCCGTCGACCACCCCTTCGATCCGACGGGTGCCATCACACAAAGAGATGAATTTCTGTAAAAACTCTGGATGACAATGCTGAATGTCATCCACGTAAATCATCACGTTATCCCCCATTTCAAAGGCAAGGTTGAGCTTTTGAATTTCCTGGCGCGCTCCGGCATCGGGGGCTGCGGCAGGATCGAGGGAAGTGGTGCCCGTGCCCAACGATGGGCCATTAATTTTTACCAACGTGATGCCGAGCCGATCGGCGACATACTCCATGAGCGTCGTTTTCCCGTAGCCCGGTGGAGAAATGAGGAGGAGCAAGCCCATCCGGTCGGTGCGGGTCTCCGCGCCTGCGGCTCCGATTTGTTTGGCCAAATTATCGCCGATAAACGGGAGGTAAACCCGGTCGATCAACTGGTTGCGGACGAAGGATGTGAGCACGGCCGGTTCAAATTCTGCGAGGCGCAGGCGGTGGCGATGCTCGGCCAACAATCGTTTTTTCACGGCCTGCAAACGATCAAACGCCGGGATGTCCCGATGAACAAAGCGGCTGAGCCGTTCCAGAAAAGTGTCGTAATCCAATATGTAACGCCCGCCGACAAAGCGCGGATGGTCACTGCGCAACCCGTCGAGCTCGCGCCGGAATGTGGTGGCGAGACAATCGCGCTGCTCCAATTGACCGACCAAGAGGTGGGCGGCGGCTTCTTGGATCAGCGGTTCAGGGGCGGGGTTTTCATGAGGGTGTGCAGCGTCGAAGGCGCTCAGCCAAGCCCGAGTTAATTCCCAGGCTGCCGCCGGATGGGCGAGGGCATGCTGTCGAAGATCGACCAGGGCGGCGGCGCGATTTTTATCATGAAGAAACTGCGAAAAAGCGATCGCCAACCGACCGGCTCCAAGGGTCGCGGGATGCCGTTGACCGGTAATGTGGCGTTCGACCAGATAGCGGGCAGCGGCCGGGGCGACCTCTTCCAGCTCAGGCACCGCCGCCAAAAACGGACCAAGAACCGCTTCGAAGGCGGCAAGGGTCGGGGTGTGGCTCTCGGTCGTCTCCCCCAACAAGCCGCGGCGGGCCGCGAGGCTTTGCAGACGGACGAGGAGGTCCGGGTGCCTGGGCAAAGCGGCCAATTCGAACAAAAGAGCGGCGACACGCGCCCGGGTCGGATGGCGTAACAATCCGGCAGCGGCCCGCATGGTGAGGGCGGCTGCGATCAGGCGGGCCGCATCTTCGTCATGCACCCCTTTTGCATAACCGTGATGGAGCAACCCAGGGAGCCGGGAGCCAATAAAGGCCCGCACCTGCGATTCCGTGGCATTTGGGGGCAGCTCCGGATCTTCTAACATCAAAAAAGCGAGGGTCTCGGCGCGGGCGACCTCGGCCGATTCAGCTGGCTGCTCACGTTCCCAATAAGGGCGGAGTGATTCTAACTCGAGGTCATCAACCGGGGCGAAATAGCGGGTGCCGGTGATGTGCAACACCATGGCCCCCTCGCGAGGCAGGAGGGTGAGGTCGAGCGGTTGGCGATTGACCGAAAAGGCGTGACGCCCGAGTCGGATGAGGTCGCCGGACTCGCTGTAAAGTTCGCTTTTGTCGGTGATTTGACGAAGGGCAGTTTCGCGGGTGGTTTTGAGCCGGGTCAAAAGATCATCGGCTTTCACGCTATCCCCGAGGTCGGCGAGTTGACGGGCGAGTTGACGGACTCGATCGACCATCAGATCGCTTGTGAAATGGGTGTGGAGTTCCTCTTCGGAAGCGCACTGGGCGAGGCGGTGGGCGACACCTTGCAACACCCGTTCGGCACTGGCAACGAGGGTATTGGCCTGTTTATTTTTGGCTTCGACCAAGCCGACCCGACGGGATTCAAACGCGGTGAAGAGGGTGTCGCGACGTTCCGCCAACTCGGCGAGATAGGCGTCGAGCCCGGCAAACTTGGCCTCCATTTCCTCGACTTGAATCAAGACTTTCGCGAGCCCGTCATCACATTGAGCCGTGGTCTCGCAGAGGTCGAGCAGGTTCGCCGCGCTTTGCTCCAGGAGTTGGAGTTGGGCGGAGAAGTGGGCAGCGGCCTCTTCGCGCCCGATCTCCGATCGGCGGCGGCGGACCTCGGCCCGGACCTGTTTGAGGGGGGCGTAAACCCCGGCGATCCGGTTCAGAATCGCCGTGGCTTGAGTCGGATCGTCGATCCGCAGGTTGCCGACAATTTCATTGAGCAAATCAAGCTCGCGTGAGGTTTCCGCCATCACCTCCTCCAACCGGTCCGCCTCCGCCGTGCGCGTGAAGAGGGCCGCGGCAGCTTTGTGTTCCTCAATCCGGGCGAGGTAGGGGGCCAACGCGGTTTCTCCCAATAGAAAGGCGGTGCAGCGGGCCGAAAGATCGTCCACGGCCTGACCGACATCGGTTTCGAGCCCCTCCAGGGCCTTTAAGTCGGTGTATTTGATCTCCCGCAAACCAGCCGCTTCGCCTCGGGTCTGGCGAAGAGAGGCCAGCAACTCGACAAATTGTCTCACATCTTCGAGTCGCGAGGATTCCGCCCGGGAAATGGCGGCTGCGGCCGTCTGACTGACTTCTTGAAACCGTGCTGCCGCCAGCTTTTGCGCACGGACCACTTTTTCAAACTCATCAATGGCCGCTCCCGCCGTTGCCGCAATCTCAAGAAGGACCGATCGGAGATCCCCAACTTCCGCATCGCCAATCCAAAAGTAGCCATCTGCGGTCGCCCGCGCTTTTTTGGCCAGATCGAGATAGAGATCGGCGTAGGAGTCGCGGCGTTGGAGCAGGTTAAGCAATTCGCGGCATTCGGCCATGGCCCGCACGACGGGGGCATTGCCGAGCTTGGCGAGCAGATGATCCCGACCTCCCATTGGGAGGCGAGGCTCCCGGGTAAATGGCGTTTGCCAAATTTGGATGGCGTGATGTTTCTGAGGACCGGGCTCTTCGCGGAAGTAAAGAAGTTCACCCTGGTCAAAGAGCGTGAAGCCGTTGCAGAGCGCGGGCGTTTCGAGCGATTGCTCGATCAGATTGTAAGCCATCAAGAGGTAGGCTCCGCTCTCCCGTTCGTAGAAAACATAGAGATGATCTTCGCCATTGGGAGCCTGCACCTGGCGTTCGAACCACATGCTTGCCGGAGCGTTCGGGAAACGGCGGAGGCCACCCAACAAGAGATAAATCCCGCCCGGAAAAATGATGCCCTGATCATCAGGCAGAAGGGCGGAAGCCGTCGCGAGTTCATCCACCCGCTCCACTTGTTTAGTTTTATCGTTAAAAATAAAATGCCGCCATTGCTCCTCCTGGTAAGGCCGAATTCGGAGCAACACGAGGGAGCCGAGGATGGCATAAAAAACCTCCGCGTCATCGAGCGTCTGATCGGGGTCGACGACCGGTTCAGCCAGAATCCCCGTCCCCGTGTCGGTGTTGTCCTCGATTTTGATGGTTAAATCCCCGCCTGTCGTCTCCACAAAGACCCGATCCTCAATCGAGATATGCGGATGACGCCCCGGGCGATGCAGGTCGCGGTGGGCTCGTTTCCAATCGTGCGGTTGTTGGGGAGGGAAGACGAATTCGTGGTCGCTCCGGTTCCCCATGTAATGCAGGTGATCACCGTCAATCCGCCACTTGAACGTCTTCACATCCTCGACGGTGCGTCCGGCGCGGAAGACCATAAAGAGATGGCCGCCAATCAGGGAAAACTTAGAAAAAACGGTGTCGCGATAGTATTTATAAAGCGAAGCAAAATCCGCTTCAAACGCGGGGTCCGCGATCAAATCCGCCGGGTGATCTTGCAAGGTTTGCCCTTCGTAACGGTAGCAGGCAAAGACATCATCGGGACGCGTCTGAGCCCGCAAGCCGATATGCACATTGAACCCAAAAAGAAAGAGCTGCGGCGCAATGGCCACCATATCGCGCGGGGTACAGTTGTTGGCTGTGGCGATTCGCTCCGTGGCGGAGAGGGCAAAGGGGACAGCCCCAAAAAGCGCTCGCCGCTCCTCATTGAGCGCCTCCAGCCGACCAGCCAAATCATTGGCCTGCTGGTCGAGCCGGGTGCGGAGGACCTCATAGGTGCCGCTATCAAGTGGGGATGCATCAGCCATGGCGGAAACGAAATGAACTAGGCGGGATCATGACGGCAGAGAGCTGCGGTGGTGAAGGCAATTCGACATCGGACACGGAAGGCCGATGGCGTGCGGGTTTGCCGGGCTCCTCGAACTTTGTGCTCTCCACAAAACCGAAAGGTGCCCCACCCATGCCCCGCTGGTTTTCCCCTTTGCGGGATGCCCCTTTTTCCACAACCTGCCGGGATGCCTCGCCTACTCGAATTAGCCTGGGTCTTTCTTCGTCTCGGACTCACTTCCTTCGGAGGGCCCGTCGCGCATCTCGCCTATTTCCGGGAAGAACTGGTGCGGCAACGCGGCTGGCTGAATGACGCCCGATTTGCCGATCTGGTGGCACTCTGCCAATTCCTTCCAGGCCCGGCCAGTAGCCAGTTTGTTTTTGCCATCGGCCTGCAACGGGCGGGAGTGGTGGGTGGGTTGACGGCTTCCGCCGCGTTTACGCTGCCTTCCGTGGTCGTGATGGTCGCGTTTGCCCTTGGCCTCAACGCATTCGGGGCCCTGGACGCAGAAACCGGTTGGCTGCGAGGGCTGAAGGCGGCGGCGGCAGCGGTCGTTTTGCACGCCATTATTTCCATGGCGCGCACCCTGTGCGCTGACCGGTTACGAGCGACGTTGGCAGCGGGAGCCGCGCTCTTGGTCATGGCGGTCGGTGGCGCAGCGGGACAGGTGGGGGCCATTGCCTTGGGAGCAGTCGTCGGGTTGTTGGGATGTCGCAACCTGGCGACCGACGCAACCCACGTGCACACGCTGCCAGGTCCGAGCCGACGAGTTGCGATGGGGCCGGTTGTCGCCTTTGCCGTTTTCCTATTTCTCCTGCTGGTGGTCCCGGCGCTCGCGGGCGTATGGGAGGGGGCCGGCCTTCGATTGTTTGACCGCTTTTACCGGGCTGGATCACTCGTCTTCGGCGGTGGCCATGTGGTATTGCCGTTGCTGGAAGCCGAGTTGGTTCCCACGGGAGTCGTCTCGGAAAGTGCCTTCCTAGCGGGTTACGGGGCTGCCCAGGCGTTGCCAGGGCCGTTGTTTACCTTCGCGAGTTTTCTGGGGACCTTGGCGGTGCCATTTGGCGGGATCCCGGGAGCGGCGGTGGCCACCCTTGGGATTTTCCTCCCGGGCTGGCTGCTGGTCGGAGCGGCGCTGCCCTATTGGGAACGATTGAGCTCGGATACCCGGGCGCGAGCCGCGCTCTCGGGGGCCAACGCCGCCGTGGTCGGTCTGTTGATCGCGGCCTTCTATGATCCGGTTTGGACTCTTGGGGTGCGCAACCACAAAGAGTTTGCCATCGCACTCTCTGCCTACCTGCTTTTGGCCATTTGGAAAGCGCCCCCCTGGCTGGTCGTCCTCCTAGCTGCGGCGGCCGGTTTTCTGCTACCAGGTTAAGTGGAACGAGCACCATAGCAACCCAGGGAATAGAGGTTCGAGCGCGCATCTGGCAGCGATAATAAAAAGCAAACACGACTGGTTTTATCAAACAGTGGGGCAATTGGCCTCTTGAAGGTTTGAGTTGTCGTGGTGAGGATTGCTCTGTGTTTCATCCTGAGAAATTTCATCGCGCTGGTGTCATTTGGCTTGCATGCACGCTTCTGTCGCTCATGGGCATGCCCCACTCGGGAGCAGAGGAAGCGCAACCGCCGCGTGTTTTGATGTTGTTTTCTAATGATCGGTTGTTACCAGCCAACCAACGTTACGATGCGGGCATCCGTCGCGCCCTAGATCCAGAGGATAACCAGTCGAGTGTAAGCTTCTACGGCGAATTCCTGGACGCCATCCGGCTCGGAGGCGCGGAGCGCGAAGCCGCGATGGAAGCCTATTTGCGCTCTCGCTATCAGAATTTGCCGCCAGATGTATTGGTCGCTATAGGACCCCAGGCCCTGCGGTTTTTCCTGGCCAGAAGGGAGACGCTTTTTCCGGAGGTCCCGTTGCTCT
>CAZSPO010000025.1:0-16337 GCA_964608775.1 uncultured Chthoniobacterales bacterium
GCTGCGAGCCCCCAAAATTGCGCGGCCACCGTGGGGGACGCCCCCTCTGCCGGGTGCTCCACGAAACCTTGCGGGGTCAAAAACCGCTGCAAATGCGAGAGAAACTCCGCTCGCTTCCCGGTCTCCAGCTCTTTGGGGTAGTGCAGCCAGCACCGGATCAAACAGGCAAACTCGGCGAGTGCCAGCCCTGGTGCCTCGGTTTCCACCGCATCGAGAAACGACCGCACTTCCCGGACCGGCAGCTCTTCCCGAAGGGCCGTGAGTGCCTCCAAGGCCCAAGCGGTTTGCACGCAGTTTGAGCTCTTGGCTCCTGGGAAAGCAAATCCGCCATCAGCCCGTTGTCCCTCCAAAATGGCGGCACCAATCCCGCGCAGTTCCATGGAAGAAGCCCTCACCGCGTTGCGGGCGGGCTGCAGAAATTCCTCACGCAAGCTCATGAATCGGTCACCTCGGGGGGGGCGGGGTGCTTCGGTTTGTTCAGGGGAAAAGGGGAGCCGACGGCCGCCGCTACCTGACCCTGAGACAAACGAGATCGCCGCGATTGTTCCGCACGTAAATCTTGTCGCCACTCACCGCCGGAGCCACCCAGCATCGGGGTCGCAATGCGGTGATAGAGGCGAGGGGTTGCACACCGGAACCGGACGGCCGTGCGAGAGCCAGCTTACCCAATTCATCCATGATGATATAGGTGCTCCCTGCCACGGTCACCGATCCCCCTTTTCCATACTCCTTGCTTTCCCAAACGACTTTGCCCGAAGCGGCGTCCAAGGCTTTTAAACGTTTGTTATTCGAATCGAATCCGATGATCTGGCCGTTGTCGTAAACCGGGCTGAGGAATTGACTTTGGAGTTGGTCATTGGCCCAGAGCTCCTGAATGCCTCCATCGCTGACCCGGAGCATCGCACTCCCTTTACCATAACCGGAAGAAATCAGCACTAAACCGTCCTTCAACACGATGGGGGTGGCGGCATTGACCCCGTAGCTGGTCTCCCATCGATGGCGGGCGGTCTCTTTGCCGGAAGTCGGGTCGAGCACGACCAGGCCGAACTCGTTAAACATCGCGATCCGCTCTTTCCCACCGACCTTCATGGGAATTGGCGAGGAATACCCCGCCTCGCTGCTCCCGCTCTTCCAGACCACCTTGCCGTTCGCCTTGTCAAAGGCCACGGTAGAAGCGTTTCGACCGCCCACATCGACCACGACGAGGTTTCCATCAATCAAGGGCGAACAGGAGTAACTCCACCGGGGTGGACGTCCCCCGAGCGTCTTCACGACGTCTGCGTCCCAGAGCACCTTGCCGGTGCTCGCGTCCATCGCCCGCAACACCCCTTCCCGACTGTAAACAAACAGCTGATTCCCATCTAAAGTCGGGGTGGCAGCCGGCCCCCCTTCATATTGCGTTGCCAACAGTTCAGCCGGGTAGGTCGTTTCCCAGATTTTTTTCCCACTTGCTGCGTCAAAACAAAAGACCGTGTCTTTTTTGTCTTCGTGGCCGACGGTATAGAGGCGACCATTCCCAATCGCCATGGAGGAACAGCCGATGCCAACCTCAGCTTCCCAGACTTTTTCGATGGACGGATTCGCGCCTTTCACGATCTCCGTTTTGACGACGCCCGATCGCTCCGGACCTCGCCACTGGAACCATTCCGCCGCATGCGCGGAGGGCGACCAACCGATTGACCAGCCAAAGGTTCCCACACAGAGCCATGCCACCGATAACGAACGGGGCCACCAACCACGAGAGCGTCGAAGCAGCATAAGGCAACCGTAACCTCGGCATCGGTTTCTGCAAAGATTTACCGAGAAAAATCACGAGGCGTCTTGGCCCGGAACGGAGTTCCGACTTGTTCGCTTGAGTGGCCTTCGCCATTTTATCGGCATGAGTTTGCATCCGCAGGAACCGCTGCTTCGCTTCTTAGGCCGTTTGCTGACCGGTTGCTTTTACCGAGTCTTTCGCATGGGGATCGAATATCTGCCGAAAACCGGTGGCCTCCTCCTGCTTCCCAACCATTTGACTTGGGTAGATGCGATCCTCCTTCAGTTCGCCTGCCCGCGTCCCATCCGATTCGTTGTCTTTGAAGACATCTATCGCAAACCGTTGTTGCGCCCGATCTTTGAGTCGCTACAAGCCATCCCCATCTCCCCGAATCACGCGCGCCAAGCCATCCGCGAAGCCGTCGCCCGGTTGACCGCCGGGGAGGTCGTCTGTCTTTTTCCCGAAGGCGAACTCAGCCGCACCGGATCCCTTCTTCGGCTTAAAAAGGGATATGAACTGATCGCCCGCCAAGGGGGCTGCCCAGTCGTCCCGGTCTGGCTTGATCAGCTCTGGGGCTCGATTTTTTCCTTTCGTGGCGGGCGTTTTTTTCTGAAATGGCCCCAACAACTCCCCTACCCGGTCACCGTGGCTTTCGGTGAACCACTCCCCCCGGATGCCGCCGATATCGCCGTCGTAAGGGAACGGTTGCTCGGCTTGGGCGAAGCTTGCTTCTCGCGACGCCCGACTTTACGGAGTCATCTTGGTCGAGCCGCCGTATTCGGGCTGAAACGTCGTTTTGAAAAAACATTGATCATCGACGGTCTGGACGGCAGCCGCACCAGTGCCGGAAAGGTTCTGGCAGCGGGCCTCACCCTGGCCCGCTCGCTTCGAAAGACTCATCCCGGCCAAAAGCGGATCGCCATCGTGCTGCCGCCTGGGCGCGGAGCCGTGATCGCCAATCTCGGCGTGATGCTGGCGGGAATGGTGCCAGTCAACCTCAATTTCACAGCGGGCCGAGCCGCCTTGGAAGCCTCGATTTCGCGGGGCGATCTGTCGGTCGCCATCACCGCCGCCGTGTTTGAGGGGCGCCTCGGCGATTTTCCCTGGCCCCAAGAAAAACTTTATCTGGAACGCACCTTACCAAAGCTCAAGGGAGCAATCGTCCGGACTTATTTGCTCGCGAAAATTCTCCCCGCTTGGCTGATTTGCAAAGCTTGGCGGGTGCCGGCCGAGGGGGGCTCCGCCGAAGGGGTGCTCCTTTTTACCAGCGGCAGTTCCGGCGAGCCCAAGGGCGTGGCGCTCAGCCATCGGAACCTCCTGGCCAATGTCGAGCAGTTTGGCGAAATGCTGAATCTGCGCGAGCACGACACAATTCTCGCCTGCCTGCCTTTCTTCCACAGCTTCGGCTGCACGGTGACGGTCTGGTATCCTCTCGTTGAGGGGGTGCGCATTGTCACTTACCCCAACCCGCTTGATGTGACCAAGAATGCCGAGCTGATCGCGGCTCATCGAGTGACCGTGCTCCTTTCCACGCCGACCTTCCTTCGCGCTTACATTCGCAAGATCGATCCGGCGCAATTGGCCTCCCTCGATCTGGTGATTACCGGGGCGGAAAAGCTGCCTCGCGCTGTGGCCGAATCGTTTGAGCAAAAATTCGGGCGCCCTGTCTTGGAAGGTTACGGCCTGACGGAAACAGCGCCGGTGGTGAGCGCCAACCTGCCCGACCCCCTTCCATCCCGTGCGGACGACTCCGTTCAATCCGCCCGACGCCCAGGTTCGGTCGGCAAGCCAGCCCCCGGCATCGCGATTCAAATCCGAGACCCCGACACCGGGCTGCCGCTCCCGTTGCACACCACGGGAATGCTTTGGCTGCGGGGAGCCAACATTTTTAATGGCTACCTGCATCAGCCCGAGAAAAGCGCGGAGGTGCTCGTGGACGGCTGGTTCATGACGGGTGACCTCGGTCGGATGGATGAAGACGGCTTTCTTTTTATCGAGGGGCGCCTTTCGCGGTTTAGCAAGATCGGAGGCGAAATGGTGCCGCACGAAACGTTAGAAGCCCATATTCATGTGGCACTCGATTCGCCTGAAGGTGAGCGCCTCGTGGTGGTGGTGGGAATCCCTGATGACGCAAAAGGAGAAGCCCTCGTCCTGCTTGCAACCGTTGATCTCGACCCCCCAAAATTGCGACGCCAATTGGGCGAGGCCGGGGTGCCGAATCTTTGGTTGCCAAAAAAAATCAAGCGCATCCAAGAGATCCCGGTGCTCGGATCTGGCAAACTCGATTTGAAACGGTGCAAGGAACTGGCGGTATCCGATTGACCAAGGTCATACAGAAACCGGAGCCAGCCATCCGCCAGTTAGTTGGGGAAGCTGACGCGGTTTGGGACGCTCCAAGTGAGGCGGGGCCGGGAGCGCGACACTTGGCTGGGCCGGTTCGGGGGTCGGCGGTGGAAGAATCGCGAGGGTGCCATCGAACACCCCGCCCTTTTCCACCTGGATAGAGGTCGCCCGTGCCGCCCCGCGCAGCACCCCGTGTTTCTTAATGAGAATGGGCCCCTCGACCGTGACGCTGGCGGCCAGAAGGCCACTGATTTCCAACCGCTTGCAACGAAGCGGGCGGGAGCATTCCACTTCGGCCCGCCTTTCGACCTGAAGAAGGTCCGCTTCAATACTGCCGAAAATTTTTTGCTTGGTCTGCACGCGCACTCTGCCGGAAGCGAGCAAATCGCCTCGCAACCGGCCTTCGATCACCGCGTCTGTGCAATCAGTCCGGGTGGCTCCCAGGTCGCCTTTAGGACCGATCCGGACATTGCCCCGCGTTCGGATGTTGCGCGTGTAAGGGCTGTGGATCTCGATATCCACGAGATCGATGTAGGCGCTGCAAGCTGGGCAGATCGTCGATTTGGCAGCCGACGCAACGGTTTGCTCGGTCTGACATTCAAAACAGCGAACCTGACGGGGGCCTTGCTGGGTGAAAAGCCGCCGGGCTTGATCGAACCATCCGCCCCCGGCAGAGCCCGTTGCCGAGATTGCCGTGTCCGCAGCCGGGCTGGCAGAGGGAGCCGGGGGAAAAACGTCGGGGGCCGCAACCGGCGGCAGTTCTCCGGTAATCCGAATGTGCTCGCCGCACTGGCGGCAATAGGTCGATTGCACGCGGGCCGGTTCGACCTGGGCATGGCCGCAGTGCGGACAGCGCACTTCGATTTTGGCCGGACGTCTGGCCACGGGAGAAAAGGGAACCGCAGAGCGGAAAGGAGGGCGGTTCGGGCGGTTCGGTGAAGGTCAGCTTTATGTAGCGGGGAGTGTCGACGAGGCGGGGGCCGGGGGGGTCGTGGTCGTCGTTTTCGAGCTGGCGAAGCTGCCCCCTTTGCCGGTGGTTTTGGCCACCGCGAAATTTTTGGTCGGGTTGACTTCCGATTTGCCTTCGAAAATCGCCCCTTCCTCAATGGTGAGTCGGGCGGCTTGCAGATCGCCGATCAGTTGGGCGCGCGATTTCAATTCGCAACGTTCTTGCACGGTAATATTGCCGGTGACGCGACCGAGGACGGTGACAGATTTGGTGAAGACATCGCCGTTGACCTGGGCATTTTCTCCGACAGTCAGGCTGCCTTCGGAGTGGATTTCCCCCTTCAACTGGCCGTCGAAGTAGAGTTCCTCTTCAAATTCGATAGACCCTTCGATTTTGACGTCGCTGGATAGGATATTTTTGCTCACGGGATCAGACATGGTGGATGGGACAGTTGGATAGGAAGAATCGGCCCAAGCCCTCTCAAAGGGCTCCGCCGGCGGTGGAAGTTCAGCTTCGGGCGCTTCCGGCTCAGGCTCTATCCAGATAGGAGCTTCGCCCGCCGCTTCAGCGTTCTCCGGCTCTTCAACCGGTTCGGACTGAGGCGCGGGTTCATCAGCTGGATCTTGCTTTTGAGGAAGAAACCGTTTGAACACAAGCGCACTATGGGAACCCCCCCCGGAGATGTCAACCGTGACCTCCGCTTTTCTACCCCAATGTTTCATAAAAACAGGAAGTGACTGCGCCGCAGTTTTTGTGTCGAGCGCGAAGTGAGGGCGGGGCGTATCCTTTGTGATACGTAACCGCCTGAACGACAAAGCTCTACGCAAAAAAATCAAGCAGACGCGACTGGTTTTCTGAGCCATTGGGGTCTAGTTTCAAAACGCGTGATTTTTCACTGCCGACCCGGTGATTCCTTTCGCCTCCCCTCTCAACTGCCGCCGCAGAGCGCGGCCAATTCTTCCGCTGGGTATGTCCAAATTTCGCCTAATGTCGGATGGTAATGCGGCACTTTTGCGAAGGTATGCACCGTGGCTTCATATTGAATGGCCCCTGCCATTTCGTGGATCAATTCGACCCCTTCCGGCCCAACCACACCCCCGGACAAAATTTTTCCCGTCGCTCGGTCCGCCGTGATTTTGACCAATCCATCGGTTTCTCCCATCACGATCGATTTACCGTGGTCAGCGAATGGGTAACGGGCCGATACTGGATCAAACCCGGCTTCCCGGGCGGTCTCATCGCGGATGCCGGCCATCGCAAGTTGGGGCCAGGTAAAGACACCGAAAACCAGGTTTCGATAATGCACCCATTCCGGTGCCCCCCCGAGTCGGCCCAGATGGCGCGCCGCATTGCGGGCAGCCACTTCCCCCTGTTGAATGGCGACATGGACGATCTCATGCCGCCCGCATGCATCCCCAGCCGCGAAAATGTGCGGCAGGGCCGTCTGCTGGCGGTCATCGGCCCGCACCTCCCCGCCCGCGTCCGGCAAGCCGGCACAGGCCAGATGCAACCCGTCGGTCGCCGGACGGCGCCCCAGCGCGGCAAGAATCCGAGCCGCCTCAATCTGACCAGGGCCGTTTTCATTTTGATAATCAACCCGCCAACCACCTGTGGCGGTTCGAGAAAACTGCCAATCGCGCGCGGCTCGATGAAACCGGACCCCCCGTTTTTCCAGGGCCTCTCGCAACGAACCGGCCAACTCCGGATCCACCCCACGCAACAATTCTTGCCCGCGGAGCAGCACATCGACTTGGGTCCCAAGCGCTGCGTGATAATGGGCAAATTCCAAGGCGATCGGCCCGGCCCCGAGCACCAGCAGCGATGGCGGCGTTTCCCGTGCTTCCAACACATCATCGCTCGTCCAATACCCTCCAGACTCCAACCCCGGGAGGTCCGGAACATGGATGTGGGAGCCGGTGGCAATCAGAAAGGTCCGGCTCACAATCCTGCGACCGACCTCCGCCCCTTCCGTCATCTCAATGGTATGGCCATCCAAAAACCGGGCCTGCCCACGGATCAACGCGAATGTCCCCGCCTCCAATTGTTCCCGACGATAGGCGGCAAACTCTCCGATCAACCGCTCTTTCCGAGCTTGAATGGCTTCCGAATCAAAGCCGATGCCCCCGGCCCGCAGCCCGAACGCATCGGCGTGTTGGAGGGTCAGGTAACGGTTGGCCGATTCGATGAAGGTTTTGCTCGGCATGCACCCCCGCAGGATGCAAAGGCCCCCCAATGCCTTCGCTCCGTCGACCACCGCCACGGAGAGCCCGAGCTCAACCCCTGTGCGGGCGGCCGCATATCCGGCGCTGCCGCCGCCGATCACGACAAAGTCGAAACCCTCATCCTGCATGGCGTTCTCCTTCCGTTCCTTTTTTGAGCAGATCGGAGGCCAGCTCGCTCCATTCCTCGTCCAACGGCAAATGCGATATCGGGCGCCCGGCCCGTTGATACCAATAAGCGGCGTTAGCGAGGTCGCCTTCGATTCGGTGGAGATGCGCATGCACCCAGGCCTCGCCCCCCCCTTCGCCCTCCTCCTCCTCTTGACAAATGCGATGGGCATTTTCCCAATTGCCCCGTTTCACTTCAGCCAAGGCACGCACGGCCGTTGGGCAGTGATCGAACGACTCGCCTTGCTCGATCCGTTGAATAAATTCCGCAGTTTTCATCGGCCACAACGTGCGTGTCCAGGAGCCGGTTGGCGAGTCGAAAGCCGCCACCCCAACGGTGGCCGCACGCTCGAAGTCCGACAAACGAGAAAATCCGCCTCAGACGATTCTGGGACGAGGAAGGATTGAACGTTTTCCTCGATAAAATCGAATGGAATGGATGGGAGCGCAGCCGCCTTGGCGACCGAGGTGCAGATGCCGATTTGCATGGAAAGTTGAGGGCTTGAGGCGTGTTGGGTTTTGGATTTTCGTTTTGGCGGCTATCCCGTTGGCACCGGTGAACCACCGCCTCCTTCGTGTTCCTACCGGGAGCGACTGGAAAAGCGACTGGAAAAGTCTTGCCGCTCCCTCATGTCAAGGATACTGGATTTCGTTCGGCTCGCCTCCGGATCGGTCCGATTTTTTGGGCATTGCCGCAGCCTTTGCCCATCCTCAACGTGATCAATCGCACTTCACTCCACTCGTCATCATGCCCAACACCATTCTGATCGGCACCCAATGGGGGGACGAAGGCAAAGGCAAAATCATCGACGTCCTGACAGAAACCGCCGACGTGGTGGTGCGCAGCCAGGGGGGCAACAACGCCGGGCATACGGTGATTGTCGCTGGCGAAAAATACACCCTGCACCTCCTTCCCTCCGGCTTGTTGCATCCCGGAAAGGTTTGCGTGATCGGCAACGGGGTGGTCCTCGATCCGGTGGCGGTGGTGGCGGAGATCGACCGACTCGCCAGCCGAGGTATCACGGTGGAAAATCGCCTGTTTATCAGTGAAACCGCCCACCTGGTCCTGCCTTACCACCGCATTCTTGATGTCCGAAGAGAGGAAAGCGGCCGCGTTAAAATTGGCACCACTCGGCGGGGAATTGGCCCGGCTTATGCCGACAAAATTAACCGGATCGGACTCCGCGTGATCGATCTGTTGAACCCCACGAAGTTTCGAGCGGACCTGACCCGGCGCGTGGACGAATTCAATCAAATCGCTTCGGCATTCGACATGGAAAAGGTCGATGCCGACGAAATCGCGAGGGCCTGCTTGACGGCTGCCGAACGGCTTCGCCCTTTTATCACCAATACGGTGCTTTACCTCGACGCCGCCCGGCGAGCCAGGAAGGAAATTTTATTTGAAGGAGCCCAAGGGAGCTTTCTCGACATTGACCACGGCACCTATCCTTACGTGACCAGCTCCAACACCACGTCGGGAGGAGCCGCCACCGGCTCCGGGATGGCGCCTCACCGGATGGATCGCGTAGTCGGCGTGGTAAAAGCCTACACGACCCGCGTGGGAGAAGGGCCTTTCCCGACCGAAGACATCGCCCTCAGCGGCCGGTTTCATGAAATGGGCCGGGAATTTGGAGCCACGACCGGTCGGCCTCGCCGATGCGGTTGGCTCGATGGCGTCATGTTCCGATACGCGGGCATCGTCAACGGCATCGACGAAGTCGTGGTGACCAATGTGGACGGGCTAGACGGGTTGGCGGAGGTGAAAATTTGCGTGGCTTATGAGCTGGACGGAGTGCGGTTGGAGGCCCCGCCGGCTTGCATCGAGAGCTGGAGCCGTTGTCAACCGGTCTACGAGACTTTGCCCGGCTGGCCCGCTGATTCGACCCACGACGTGCGCACCTGGCGCGAATTGCCGGAGAACGCCCGCCGTTATTTGGGCCGACTCGCCGAGCTGAGCGGAGCCACCTTGGGGCTGGTGAGCGTCGGTCCGGGGCGAGAAGCGACCTTTCCGTCGGCCTAAGACTTCGGTTTTTCCTCGTGAAAGAGACTCCTGAGTCGATCCTAAAAGCCGCCCGATCGCGGCTCCCGGCTATTCCTCGCCATATCGCCATCATTATGGACGGGAACGGTCGGTGGGCCAATGAGCGGGGGTTGCCCCGGATTCATGGTCACGAGCGGGGAGCCGACGCTGTGCGGGAAGTGGTCCGAGCGGCCGGAAAACTCGGGGTCGCGTATCTCACCGTCTACGCCTTTTCCACCGAGAATTGGTCCCGCCCAAAGAACGAGGTCGGAGCGCTCATGAAGTTGTTGGAACGTTTTCTCGCGGAAAAAACGCCCGATATGATTTCCAACAATATCCGACTGGAAGCAATTGGGCGACTCCACGACCTTCCCTCTGCTTGTCAGGAAGCGCTTCGCCAGGCGATGGTGGCGACGGCTCATTGCACGGGGATCACTTTCATCATGGCGCTAAGTTACAGTGGGCGGAGTGACATCCTTGAGGGGGTCCAGAGCGTCCTGCGGGAGGTGCAAGCGGGGCGTCTTGATCCGGCCTCCTTGAATGAATCGGTTTTCTCCGAACACCTCCAAACCCGTCGCTATCCAGATCCCGATCTCTTGATCCGGACTTCCGGAGAAATGCGAGTATCAAACTTTCTCCTCTGGCAAATCAGCTACGCCGAAATTTGGGTCACGGAAAAATGCTGGCCTGATTTTGATGGCCACGATTTGATCGCCGCCCTCGAAGCTTACGGCAAACGCCAGCGCCGCTTCGGCGGGCTTTGATCTTGGCTCGGATCCGTCACGGGGCTCCTCTTCGGTTCATCCCCCCTCTATCCAACGGCCAACAACCGCTTGCAACCGGGCAATGGTTCGCCTAATGCCATGAGCTCTGAAGCAATTTGCTCACTTTGGCTGAAAACATTCAACATCTCCTCGTAGTCGATCCGGAAGTGGATTTCTTGGATTGGGTTCAATCCCAACTCTCCACTCCGAATACCACCGTGCATTGCTGCACCGACTCAGCCGAGGCGCTCAAGCTTTACGGGAAGCTGCGCCCCGACCTGTTGCTCGCCGAAATTCATCTTGCCCCCTTCGGCGGGCTTGAACTGCTCCAAAAAGTCCGCCAACGCGATCCCAACGCTTTGGTGGTCTTGATGAGCGCTTTCGGCACCACCCAACAGGTGATCGAGACGATGAAACTCGGGGCCTACGATTACCTCCGGAAAGAATCGCTTCCCTTTAATCTTAAAGTCGTCGTCGACGCCGCCCTCACCGCCCAAGCCGAACTCCGCAAAGCCACCGAGTTCAAGCCGCAGCTCACCGTCGAACAACATCAAGACAACCTGGTCGGTAAATCCGAGGCCATGCAGCAGGTCTTCAAGATGATCGGTCGGGTCGCCCATAGCGATGCCCCCGTGATGATCACGGGCGAAAGCGGGTCGGGCAAAGAACTCGTGGCCCGTGCCATCCATCATTACAGCGGGCGGGCCAACCGCCCCTTTGTCGCGATCAACTGCGCGGCGATCCCGGAAAGCCTTCTCGAAAGCGAATTGTTCGGGCACGAAAAGGGAGCCTTCACTGGCGCGGTCGTCCAACGCATCGGGCGCTTCGAACAGAGCGACGGCGGCACCCTCTTTCTCGATGAAATCGGCGAAATGCCGATGCCAGTGCAAAGCAAAATCCTCCGCGTTCTCCAAGAAGGCGAATTCTCCCGCGTCGGCGGCAACGCCACGATCACCGTCGACGTCCGAATCATCGCCGCGACCAACAAGAATCTTGAGGAAGAAATCAGCCAACGCCATTTCCGGGAGGATCTGTTTTACCGCCTGAATGTTGTCCGCATTCATCTCGCCCCGCTCCGGCAGCGGCAGGAGGACATCAAACTTTTGGCCGAATATTTTCTGCGCAAGATCGCCACCCAAAAGCATCTGCCGCCGATGCGGCTTTCTGAAGAAGCGGTCCGGTTGCTCGAAAACTATCCGTGGCCGGGCAACGTGCGGGAATTGGAAAACACCATCCAACGTGCCTGCGTCCTTGCCACCAACGAGGTGTTGTTGCCCAAGGATATTCCGTTGGGGACCGTCGATCTCGCCGAAAGTCGTCCGTCAGAGCCTCCCGCTCCGCTTCCGACCGATTCCACGTTCCCCCCGCCTTTGCCTTCGTCTGAAACGTCGGCCCCTCCCCCCGTTTCGCTCGCGGCAGAAGCGGAGGCGGAAAATGATCGCCACAAAGCCGTGGCCTTGCTCCTCGACGCCGCCCGGGAAGATCCAGGTATCCAACTCCTCCCTTGGCTGGAGCGCGAGTTCACGATCGCCGCGATGAAAATGACTCGCGGCAATCAATTGAAGGCGGCCAAGCTGCTCGGGGTCACCCGCGCCACCCTGCGCAAGCGGATCGAACGATTTGCCATCACCCGCGAGCTGTCGATTCAGTAGGCAGCCCAATCTCGGCGACCGGGAAGGCCACCACAAAGGTCGCTCCCGCCCCCTTCGCGCTCTCGCAGCGGACACGCCCCCCCATCCGGTCGGTGGTGAGTTTGACGATATACAATCCCAGCCCGCTCGAGCTTTCTCCGGCGGTTGGTTTGGAGCCGAGTCGGGAGAATTTTTCGAACAACCGCGATTGCCGGGCGGGATCGATCCCCTCCCCCTCGTCGCGCACCCGAATCTCGCGCAGCCCATCCTCGCGCAGCGTGGTAGCAATCGTCACCCGACCGCCGGGCGGACTGTATTTCACCGCGTTAGAGAGGAGATTGGAGAAAATTTCGACGAGCCATTTCTCATGGGCCATCACTGGGAGTGGGGAATCGGGCAATTGCAGGTCGAACCGGATCTGTTTGGCCGAGGCGTGTGCCCGATGCAACCCGACGGCCTGCAAAATAGCGAGCGAGGCATCGACCGGTTCAAGCGCGGGGGATTGGTTGCTCTCCAACTCCGAAAGATGAAGCAGCGCCTCGACCCGTTCCAACATTCGAGAGCCCGCTGTGGTGATCGATTCGACCGATTCCCGGCCCTCCGCCGAAAGCGGTTCCTCTTCCACGAGGAGACGACAGAACCCGAGGATCGAATGGAGCGGCGTCTTGAGATCATGAGCCGTGATGCCGATGAATTCATCTTTCTCGCGATGCATGGCATCGAGCTTCGCATTCGCTTTTTGCAAGTCGGCCGCCTGCTCCTCAATCTGGCGATTTTGGCTCTCCAACTGAAAATTTCGACGTTCGATCCGTTGTTGGTATCGGAGGATGGCGAGATGAATGATCGTAAGCACCACGGCCGCGGTCGCTAGGCAGATAAGCAAATTAAGCCCGAAGGTCTTGAACAAGATCGGCCGGGTGCCATCCGCCCGTTGTTCGACCACCAAAATCCAGTCGAGTTCGGGAATGTAACGGTAATTTACCAGCGACCCCCGGCTGTCCACCACCGAGATCGGTTCCCCCGTGCGCCCCGCATCAATCTCACGCCGCAACGTCAGGAACGCCGCTGATTTGGCATGCATAGCCGCTTCCGCCGCTTCGTTGGAGCCGAAGCTGTGCAACACAATCCGCCCCTCCCGATCATAGAAACTGACCCGCCGATGAAAGCGCTTCTCGTAATCGGCCATCAACTCCTTCACGGCATTCACCGTCAGCCCCACCCCGGTCGCCCCGAGAAAACGACCCTCCGAATCTAACACCCGGTAATTGATAAAAATCGTCATGGCATCCCGGTTGGCCATGTCCGGGTCCACATTGATTTCGTAATCCGGTGTCATGTTTCGGACGCGAAAAAACCAAGCGTCCACCGGATTCGCTTCCTGCACGACCTTAAGGATACCGTCCGGATGGTAGTAACGACGGCTCTCTTCTGTGACGAGAAAGCTGCTGATCGTGCCATACCGCTCCTGGATGGCAGCCAGGTATTGCTGGATTTGGAGCGATTCCGATTCCCCAGCGAGGATCCAATCCTTTAGAAAGGTGTCATTCGCCATCAGGGACGAGATCAAGATCGGCTCGAAAAGATCCCGTTGGATTTCTGAATAAATATTATCGCTGGTGAGCGGCAGTTCTTCTTCAAGGATCGCTTTGCGGATCGAGTTGCGCGAGACCAGATAACTGATCGTCGTCGCCAACACAAACCCGACCGTCAACAACACGGCTAGGAGGGGCAACATCCGGGACTGCGAAAGGAGCGGTCTTTCGGACAGGTGGGAGGAAGACGGCATCACCTCCAGAAACCGGAAGCCAGCAAGAGGGTCAATCCTGGAAAGCGACGGTTCACGGAAACCGGGGCATATTGAACTTGTTTGTGCAACGCCACCCTCGGTTTCGCGCTAAGTAAACAGTGCCTGCCTTAGCCCGGACCAATCGCCGGGGGGAGCGAATCCACGCTGGCTAGTAGTTGGCCTTTTCCTTTAAGAAATTGCCCGGCTGCCGTTGTTTGCCACCGAAGAGCCGTTGTTCCTGCTCGGTCGGATTTTCGAATAACTCCAACTGGGCCGACAATTTCTCCTGAGGAACGATGCACGTCCGTGCATACATGCCGAGCAGGCAGGAGCGTGATTGGTCGGTGCGATTAGCTCGGCTGGAATGCCAGAGTCGCCCGTCAAACAGAACCACGGAACCGGCGGGGGCTTCGGCCAAAATCTGATCCGGGTGGGGTTCGCCTGATGCGATGTCGGGTTTGTGATTCCTCTTATGCGACCGGGGAAAGAGGGCCGTCGCCCCATTTTGCTCGGTGAAATCATCGAGCATCCAGAGGGATTGACCAGCCAGCAGATCCCTCGGCCACGGTTGCGCCATTCCGGAGTATGGATGGTCTGAGTGCCAATGCATCTTGCCTTGACCCGGAAGCACCGTGTTGGAGGACCACGTCGAAATCAACATGTCCGGACCAAGCATCCGTTGGTAAACTTCGATCACCAGAGGGTGCTGGGGAATTTGTCGGAAAATCGGGTGTTTCACCGCAATCGCCCAACCCCGTTTCGACGCCGCGACGGCCTCTTCCCCAGATTGTTCCCGATGCAAAATCTCCGCCAACGCGGCGCGCGCGACCTCGACCGTTTGGCGGTCCAAAAGCTCAGGGAGCAAGCAAAAGCCTTCTTCCTCAATCGTTTCGATAATGGTTTCCACGGAGGGCAATGGGCTGAGAAGGGCGTTCATAGAAGGAGTTAAGTGAAGGAGTTAAGTGACGTTTATGTGCGAATCACGCTTAAATCGGATTTACAATATCCTTGATACACTGAGAATCTAGCTTCTATCATGTGCAAATCCTCCCATAGTCTGTGCAAATGCTCCTTCCCGCTTCCGGCCTCAAACAAATTCGGATCTCTCGTTTTCAAGCCCCGCCGGGTGTCCAATTCCAAGATCGCACCATTCCTGACGATAGGGAGGAGGTTGAAATTTTAGTGTGCGGGGCTGGCTGGTTTGACGTCGAGGGAGCGCCCACCCTAGCGACCACCGGCTCGATGCTCTGGTTTCAGCCGGGCGAGGTGATTCGAGCAAAATCCGATCCGACCGAGCCTTATGTCTGTGTGGTGTTTACCTTTCCGACCCCTGCCGCTCCCTTGCCCCTTGCGGTTCCCGCGCGTCTGACCCGATGGGCCGACGCAGCCGAA
The DNA here is from genome assembly GCA_964608775.1 of uncultured Chthoniobacterales bacterium. Classification (GTDB taxonomy): domain Bacteria; phylum Verrucomicrobiota; class Verrucomicrobiia; order Chthoniobacterales; family CAZSPO01; genus CAZSPO01. The sequence continues at coordinate 15,029 of CAZSPO010000025.1, forward strand.
GCCGTTCGCTTTGCCACAGAAGCGTTGGAACGGTTTCATCTTCAAATGCCCGATTTGCCTCTGTTCTGGCTTTATCACGAGAGCCGGATGCGATGGGAAGCGGCGGAATACCAACGCCACCGGACATTGATCACGGATGCGCTGAGCATTTCCCTGGAGCGCGCCTTGGCCTACATCGCGGCGCATTTCAAAGAGGCACTCCCCATTGCAAGGCTGGCGCACGCAGCGGGGATCAGTTCGACCCGGCTCTATGATCTCTTCCGCCGGCGCTTCAATGAAACCCCGCTTCAACGCATCACGCGGATGCGGATTTTGCACGCTTGCGATCTTTTAACTGCGACCCGGCTTTCCGTGAAGGAAATCGGACCTGCTTCCGGGTTCAACGATCCGGTGCATTTTTGTCGAGTCTTTCGTCAATCCCAAGGGCTGTCGCCAGGGGCTTACCGCAAACAATTCGCTCGTTCAGCCACGCGACCATGATCGAGTGAAAGGTCGGCGGCCCCCGCCGTTTCGGTCGCTCCCCCCTGTTGATAAAACCCGGGGTGTTTGCTTGGTCTTTTTGGGCAGGGCTTTGTCGTTCAGGCGGTGACGTATCTCAAACGATACGCCCCCACCCTGAACTTCGCGCCCTGCCCAAAAATCTGCGGTGCAACCCCTTCCTGCTTTTATGAAACTGGGGGGTAAAAAAAGCGGCTCCTGTGGAGGTCCGCTTCGGAGATGGACAAATCCAGCTGGGACTGCCAACCGTAAATCATTTGATGAACGCCCGCCTTCATACTGCCCTCTTGATTGTTGGTCATGGTTCGACCGAGAACCCGGATTCCAGTGAACCGACGCTGGTTCACGCCCGGACTATTCGCGAGCGGCAACTGTTCGGCCAAGTGGCAGTGACTTTTTGGAAGGAGGAACCGAATTATCAAGATGCCCGGTATTCCCTCGACCGACCGGAAATCTATGTCGTGCCGAATTTTATTAGCGAAGGGTATTTTACCCAGACGATTATCCCGCGCGAACTCGGGTTGACCGGGCCGGTGACACAGCGCGACGGGCAATGTTGGAAGTATTGCGAACCGGTGGGCAACCACGACGGGATGACGGCCCTGCTGCTTCGTCGGGCGCAGGAAGTGGCTCCCGGCCTGGATCCGAGGGAGACGTCGCTGCTGATCGTCGGGCATGGGACCGGGCTGAACGACCAATCGGCCGAAGCCGCCAAACGACAAGCCACCCGGCTCGCGGAGCAGACGGCTTACGCCCAAGTGCTCAACGTTTATATGGAAGAAGCCCCGCTGGTCGCGGAATGGGATCAATT
>CAZSPO010000026.1:0-6258 GCA_964608775.1 uncultured Chthoniobacterales bacterium
CTTTGCCGGGGCTTTTGGCGGCGGTAATGCTCGGCTTCGGTCGGGCGTTAGGAGAAACCATGATCGCGCTAATGGCCTCCGGGAATGCCTTTGTGATGGGGCTCTCCCCTTTCGATTCTGCCCGCACGATTCCTGCCACGATTGGGCAGGAGCTGGCGGAAGCGGTGCAAGGCACCCCGCATTATAGTATTCTCTTTCTGCTCGGCCTGCTTCTTTTCGCCGTTTGTTTTCTCTTCAATTGCATCGGGGAAATCGTCATCTTCCGCCTCCAAAAAAGGCTGGAAGGGTTTCAGGCTGCAGAGACCTATGATCTCTCGGGGCGCCGCCGGGGGGTGACGCTGAATCCTTCCCCTCCCTCTCCCATGTGATGAATCTGCCTTCCCGTGCAACCCATACGCTTTCCGGTCCGGCACCATTCTCTGGCCGTTCCGCTCTGGGCCAGACCTTGGTGCTAGCGGCTGTCGCGGCGTGTGTGATGTTGTTAATGTGGCTGACGGTCTATTGTCTGTTGCATGGTTGGCACGGGCTCGCTCCCGGATTTATCTTCGGCTCCTTTGAAAAAGGGGATGGGATGTTCGACATCGAACATGCCGGCGTTTTTCCCATGGTTGTCGGCACGCTTCTCCTCGTGCTTGGGATGACGGTGCTCGTGATTCCCGTCGGGGTGATCACGGCTGTTTACCTCCACGAATATGCCGATCGCGACCACTGGACGACCCGGATTCTCCGGTTGGCCATCAATAATCTCGCTGGCGTTCCCTCAATTATCTTTGGGCTCTTCGGTCTCGGGTTTTTTGTCTATTTCATTGGAGGCAACCTGGATGCCGCCTTTAGCCACGAATCACCGGTCTGGGGAAAACCCGCCCTCATCTGGGCTTCTCTCACCATGGCGGTGCTCACGATTCCCGTGGTGGTTGTGGCCACTGAAGAGGCCCTCCGGGCCATCCCGGCTTCGGTGCGCGACGCGAGCATGGGACTCGGTGCTTCCCGGTTCTATACGCTCACCCGCTTGATTCTCCCCCAGGCGATGCCCGGCATTCTGACTGGGGCGATTCTCGCGATCAGCCGGGGAGCCGGCGAGGTCGCCCCGATCATGTTTGTCGGAGCCACTTATTTTGCCCCGATCCCCAAAGCTCCCACCGACCAATTCATGGAGTTGGGCTACCATATCTTCATTCTCGCCACTCAATCGCCCGACGTGGAGAAAACCCGACCGCTTCTCTTCGCCACAGTCGTGGTGCTGCTCCTCTTGACTTTCTGCCTGAATCTCATCGCGATGATCGCCCGGTTTCGGCTCCGCGCCCGTTACCGGCTCGCCACCGCTTGGCATTGACCCCGCTCATGGATCCTGCCGCCACTCGCATTGCTGTCACCGCTGAACCCCGGCGGCTGGAAATCCGACCCGGCCCCGAGAAGCCCACCGCTTCTTTCGCTCCCGGCATGACCGCGCCCGTGGCCACCCTCGAAGCGGATGCTTTGCATGTCTATTACGGCGCTGAACAAATATTACGCGGCATCTCGCTTCCTTTCTTCTCCCATGCTGTGACGGCGTTGATCGGGCCGTCTGGCTGTGGTAAATCAACATTGCTCCGTTGTTTAAACCGAATGAACGATCAAATTCGTTCTGCCCGAATGGAGGGGGCGATCCGGTTTTTCGGTCAAGATATTTATGCCCCGGAAGTCAACCCCACCCGGCTCCGGCGCCATATCGGCATGGTGTTCCAGCGGTCGAATCCCTTTCCCAAAACGGTGTTTGAAAATGTCGCTTACGGCATCCGCCTTCACCGTCTCGCCAGCTCTCGTGGAGAGCTGGAAGGGATGGTCGAACATGCCCTGCGGCGGGTCGGGCTTTGGGACGAGGTCTCCGACCGGCTGCAAGCCAATGCTATGACGCTCTCGGGTGGCCAACAACAACGTCTTTGCATCGCCCGGACGATCGCGGTGAAACCGTGGGTGATCCTGATGGATGAACCGGCCTCCGCCCTTGATCCGATTGCTACCTCCAAGGTCGAAGAACTCATCATCCAATTAAAAGCCGATTACACGATTATCATCGTCACCCACAACCTCCAGCAAGCGGGCCGAATCTCTGATTACACCGCCTTTCTTTACATGGGCCACCTGATCGAACATGACGCCACCGAAGTGGTTTTCTCCCGGCCCGCCAACGAATACACCGAGAATTATATCACTGGCCGGTTCGGTTGACCGGTCTCGAGTTGGGCGGGCGAGCGCCGGGGGGGAGACGTGCGGTGCCTGGGTGATGAACCGGGGCAACGTTCGGGGCTTTGGGGACTTTGGAGCAAAGCCAAAACCAAAACCAAAACCAAAACCAAAACGACTAGGTTTTAGGTTGGGTTTTGCTTGCTTGCTTGGTTGTTTTGCCAAATAGTGGCGGGGAAATTGCGTCATTGCTCGTTTTTATGAAAATCGATAAATCATCCATGGGTTTCTTCGAGCGCCATCTCACGCTCTGGGTCGCGCTCTGCATTGTTCTCGGGATCGTCCTTGGAAAAGTCGCCCCTCAACTCGCTTCAACCCTCGATGGTATGGCCCTCTTTGTAAATGGTGCCCCTGTTGTCTCCATCCCCATCGCCATCTGTCTCTTCTTCATGATGTATCCCATCATGGTAAAAATCGATTTCGGCGAAGTCGTCAGTGCCAGCCGCAACCCCAGGCCCGTGCTCCTCACGCTCTTTGTCAATTGGGGGATCAAGCCGTTTACCATGCTGGCGATCGCGACCTTTTTCCTTGGCACCCTCTTTAAAGATCTGCTGCCCGGCACCGAGGTTCTCAAGGATGGGCAGACGGTCGATTTATATCGCTCTTACATCGCCGGCGCCATCTTGCTCGGGATCGCTCCATGCACCGCCATGGTGCTCGTCTGGGGCTATCTCGCCCGTGGCAACCAAGGGCTCACCCTCGTGATGGTCGCGGTCAATTCTCTCACGATGCTCTTCCTCTACGGGCTCCTCGGCGGTTGGCTCCTCGGGATCAATCAAATGCCGGTGCCCTGGCAGGCGTTGCTCCTCTCGGTCGGCATTTATGTCGCCCTCCCACTCGTGGCTGGCTATTTCTCCCGGCGCTGGCTGATCCAAGCCAAAGGGGAAACCTGGTTCAAAGAGAAATTTCTCCACCTGCTCACCCCGGTTTCTATCATCGCCCTGCTCGCCACGCTTATTCTGCTCTTCAGTTTCAAAGGCGAAACCATTCTCGCCAACCCGCTCACCATCCTTTGGATCGCCATTCCCCTGACTCTGCAAACCTTGCTCATCTTTGGGCTCACCTACGCTGCCGCCAAATGGCTCCGGTTCTCCTATGAAGATGCGGCCCCCTCCGCCATGATCGGCGCTTCGAACCATTTCGAAGTCGCCATCGCCACGGCGGTCATGCTGTTTGGCCTCTCCTCCGGAGCCGCTCTTGCCACGGTGGTCGGGGTGCTGATCGAAGTCCCACTCATGCTCTTCCTCGTCCGCGTCTGCCAGCGGACGAAAGGCTGGTTCCCATCCAACCCCACTTCCATCGCCCCAGCGTCGTCAGTCTAACCCCCCCCAATAGTTTATCGCCCCCCCTAACCGGCCTTGAACCCATTGGAGTCAACCCCCGCTTCATTTCCCATGCGTCACATCGCCCTTTACGACCCTCCTCTCTGCTGCGAATCCGGTGTTTGCGGCCCGGAAGTCGACCCGGTCCTTCCCCAAATGGCTGCCTTCCTTCACAATCTCGCCCAGCGCGGGGTGACGGTCGAACGCTATAACTTGGCCCAACAACCGCTCCCATTTGTCCAAAATCCCGATGTGAAAAAGCGGCTCGACTCCGGGGGGATGGAAAGTTTGCCCCTGCTCTATATTGACGGTGAACTTCGATTCAGCGGGCGCTATCCTACCCGTGAAGAACGCGCCAAACTCGCCCGATCCCTCGGGCAGACCCCCGCCGTCACCTCATGAGCGCCCCTCCTGCTTTCTTCGAGCCGCTGCCGCGCTTCCTCTTCTTCACCGGCAAAGGGGGGGTAGGAAAAACTTCTATCGCCTGCGCGACGGGCGTGACGCTGGCGGAACCAGGCCGACGGGTCCTGCTCGTTAGCACCGATCCCGCTTCTAACCTAGACGAATTGCTAGGGCTCACCCTCAGCGAATCCCCTCGCCCCGTGCCGGATGCCCCCGGACTTTTCGCCTGCAATCTCCAACCGGAGACCGCTGCTGCTGCTTACCGGGAACGGACCATCGGCCCGATGCGAGGGCTCCTGCCGGAGGCCGCCTTGCGCGCCATGGAGGAGCAGCTCTCGGGAGCCTGCACCATGGAGATCGCGGTCTTTGATGTCTTCGCAACCTGGTTGGGGGATCCGACTGCAACAGCGGGTTACGAGGTGGTGATCTTTGACACCGCCCCGACCGGTCACACCCTTCGGTTGCTGGCGTTGCCCCAGGCTTGGCAACATTATCTCGATAGCAACACCACCGGTTCCTCCTGCCTCGGGCCGCTCGCCGGGTTGCAACAGCAGCGAGCTCTTTATACAGCGGCCCTCAATGCCCTGAACGATCCCGCCACCACGCTTCTCCTCCTTGTTGCCCGACTTCAGCGGGCTCCCTTGCGCGAAGCCACTCGCACCTATGCCGAACTCCAGAGCCTTGGGATCCAACGGTGCCAACTCATTTTGAACGGCGTTTTCCCTAGTTCCCCAGCGTCCACCGATCCGGCTGCACGCGCCTGGAGAGAACGGGAAGCTGACGCCCGCGCTTCAGCCGAGGCCTTGTTGCAAGCCGTGCCAGTCTTGGAACTTCCTCTCCTCGCTGCCCCGTTGTTGGGGGTTGCTACTTTGCGCACCCTGCTCCAGCCAATCCCGCCCGCCGCCGAGGTTGTCCCGGCCAGCGTCCGAATGACCCCGCCTCCTGCTGCCGAATTCGACCCTTGGCTGGACGAACTGGCCGCCGCCGGGCGTGGGGTCATCTTGCTGATGGGGAAAGGGGGCGTCGGAAAGACAACCCTCGCAGCGGCGCTCGCTGTGGCGCTGGCTGATCGCGGTCTAGCCGTGCATCTTTCCACTACCGATCCGGCGGCCCATCTCCACGATGCTCTCCCCGAAGCCCTCCCTGGCCTGACCCTCTCGCGCATTGATCCTGTATTGGAAACAGCTGCCTATACCGAGGAAGTGATGGCCACCCAGCGCGGATCTCTGGATGAAGCCGGGGCGGCATTGCTAGAAGAAGATCTCCGTTCGCCTTGCACGGAAGAGATTGCCGTTTTCCGCGCCTTTGCCCGCACGGTGGCCTTGGCTGAGACTGGTTTTGTCGTTCTCGACACGGCTCCCACCGGCCACACCCTTTTGTTACTCGACACCACCGAAGCCTACCATCGAGAGCTGGGCCGCCAGTCAGGGGCTCCCGGCGGTGAGGCAATCCGGCAACTGCTCCCGCGCCTGCGCGATTCGGCTTTTACAAAAGTCTTGCTGGTGGCACTTCCGGAATCGACTCCGGTGCATGAGGCGGCCTACTTGCAAAGTGACCTCCGTCGAGCGGGTATCGAACCCCATGGCTGGGTGATCAATCAATCCCTGCTCGACCTTCCGCTGCACGATGCGTTGTTACAACGGCGTGCCGCCCAGGAAATTCCGATTCTTCAGGAGGCTGCCGCGCTGCATCCTCGGCCGTTCCTGCGCATCCCCTGGCAACCCTCGGAACCATCGGGTGCCGGCGCTCTGCGTCTGCTACTTGCCAGTCAGCCAATGCCGGTTTGAATCACCCTTTCTCCTCACAAAATAAAAAACCCACTAATCCCATGCCAACTTACATCTACGAAACGATTCCCGCTTCCTGCTGCGACGATCCGATTTATTTCGAAATCGAACAGACCGCCGACGCGCCTGCCTTGTCTCAACATCCCGAATCCGGCCTGCCCATCCGGCGCTCCCAACTTGCGGGAAGCGAGGTCGTCAAACCCGATACCAACGACGGAGGCTGCTGCGGCCCTTCTGGTTGCTGCTAACCAAGCCTTTCTGATTTTACACCGACTTAGTCCAATGAATTCACCCACTGTTCTCATCCTCTGCACCGGAAATTCCTGTCGTAGCCACATGGCGGAAGGGGTGCTTCGCAAAGCCGCTGGCCATTTGCTCGATGTGCAAAGCGCCGGTTCTAAACCCTCCGGTTATGTCCATCCGCTGGCGATCCGCGTGATGGCAGAAATCGGCATCGACCTATCTGGGCATCATTCAAAATCGATGAATGAATTCCTAGATCGTCCGGTGGAAACGGTGATCAC
>CAZSPO010000026.1:6268-16230 GCA_964608775.1 uncultured Chthoniobacterales bacterium
TGACACCTTTCTGGACCGCGCGGTCGAGACGGTGATCACCGTCTGCGGCAACGCGGATCAGGCCTGCCCGATGTATCCGGGTCAGGTCGCCCGTTACCATTGGGGGTTTGACGATCCTGCGCACGCGACAGGCTCAGATGAGGAAGTGCTGGCCATGTTCCGCCGGGTGCGAGATGAAATTGTCAAAGTCTTCGAGGCTTATGCCGCCGGTCGGCGAGCTGGGGGGCGATCAAACTAACTCCAGGTTGGCGCGTCCGGCGTCAGGGTGGTGGCTTCTTGCGAGGCCTTTTTGATGAGCAAACAGATCGTCTGATCCCATGCGGCGTCCGCGAAGCTGTAGAATGCCTCACCGGTTTGGCAGTATCGCACCATACGCCACATCGCTTCCGCCACTGCGATTTCGTCGTCGCTAAAGGAAATGTGCGGCCACCGGTTCTGCCAATAATAGTGATCCCCGATCTGGATTGCATGCAAGGCTTTCGGCTCTAACACCCCCGCCTCGTGCCGGGTGAGAGGGTAAGTCAATGGGGTCTGGTGATCGGCCATGACGGTGATTTGTTTGTCCTGCACGATTCCGCGGGTGCCGTAGAGATGAAGGTGCCCCCGGCGGATTGGATGAAAATGTTGGCCTGAACTCGTCATGACCGCTAGTTGGCCCGTTGGAAATTCCAAGGTCACCACTTGGAGGATGGTTTCCGTCATTCGTTCTTCGTTGGGATAACCTTCCCGCCCCGGTCCTTCAAGGATTGGCTGGCGCTTTTGGATGGCTCGGATCGTGGGAATTTCAAATTGCAACCCGAGAAACTTTCGCACTAGGGCCATCCCATGGTAGCCGCCCCCGGTGGAATTCATGTAAGTGATTTCACCCAATTTCCCACTCTGGCAAAGTCCGAGCAGGGCTTGATGCTCGGGCTGGAGCCAGCCTTGCTCGGCGACCTGCATTTTTAGACCGTCGCGCACCATGGCATTCATCTCCTCCTGCTGTTCGCGATGCCAGCCGGGCGGAGTTTCGCACAAGACGGTGGCCCCTACGGCATGGAGGGGGCGCATCACATCCAGAATTGTGTCCCACCCGCCACAATTCACCACAAAATCGGGTTGAGTCGCCTTTACCATGCTGGGGCTGTCGGGAAAAACCGGCACCTCCCAACGCGACGCAATCTTTTGCCGCCCGGCTTCACTTCGGGTCGTGGCCCCGACCATGGAGAACGTTTCCGGCAGCGCCCGGGCGATCCGATGATAAAAATCTGCTCTCCAACTTCCCCCAACAATCGCGAGTCGTGTGATGGCCATCGCTCTATCAATCACAAGAACAGAAGGCCTGGCAAGTGACGATCAACAGAAATGGCTCAGCGCTTTTGGATGGAAAAACCCCGCTACCGATGAAAAAGCTAGCGGTAACAACGGACTTCAAACACCCGCATCGGACGGGAGAGTTCCAACGCTAGGTTTTGGCCCCAGGGCCGTCGCTCGGGGCAATAGCTCGGATAACGCTCGCCGCCCAGCGTTGTGTAATCAAAGGTGCGCCCCGAATTTGACTTTGGTGAAGCTAGGGGGAAGGGAGACCCCCACAGCCGACCCCGCTCTCTTTGGCCAGGGTAGTTAGGGTTGTTGAACTGGCGCCCCGTAGCGGAGGTGGCTATGAAAACCACAGCCACCCCCGCGTTTCCTCGGTTGTTTATTTGAAAATGCGATCAGTCCTTCTTCTCTTCCCAAATCGTCTTATAAGCGATGCCCGCGATTGCCGCACCGATCAATGGGGCGACCCAAAAAAGCCAAAGCTGTTGCAAGGCCCAACCTCCAACCAACAGGGCTGGACCCGTGCTCCGGGCGGGGTTCACCGAGGTATTCGTCACCGGGATGCTAATCAGATGGATGAGCGTGAGTCCGAGCCCAATCGCGATGGGAGCGAAACCTTTGGGCGCTCTCCCGTCGGTGCTCCCCAGAATGATCAGGAGAAACATCGCGGCCATCACAATTTCAATCACGAAACCGGACGCCAACGAGTATCCCCCTGGGCTGTGATCGCCATACCCGTTGGATGCAAGTCCATTGGCCGCGAGGTCAAACCCAGGCTTGCCACCAGCGACAAAGGCGAGCACCGCAGCGGCAAGGACGGCCCCGACCACTTGGGCCACAACGTAGGGACCAAATTCCGATGCCTTAAACCGGCCGGCCACCAGTAACCCAAGCGAGACCGCCGGGTTGAGGTGGCACCCGGAGATATGGCCAATCGCAAACGCCATGGTGAGCACGGTGAGACCAAAGGCAAAAGCGACCCCAAGGAGGCCAATGCCAACATCAGGAAAGGCCGCCGCCAGCACAGCGCTGCCGCAGCCACCGAGAACGAGCCAGAAGGTGCCGATACATTCGGCAGCCAATTTTTGAGCGAGTTTCATAAGAGAATAAACGGGTCCATATCCCAATCGAACCGGTCCAATCCTCGCACACGCGGGGCAGACCGATCCTGATCGGAATCGAGGTAAACAACCGAATACAAAAAAGAAACGCGAGCGGAAAAAGAGGACGAATTTGAGTCGAAGCACCGTCGAGCTTGGTGAACAATCATCCCGTCGATGAAAACCTTCCTCATGCTTCCGGTTTTTACGAAGCATAGGACTAAATTTATAAAATGATGACTCGCTTCCGCACTCTAAAAGGAAACCGCTTTGAGTTCTTATGTATTTGTGGAGCCATCATTTTCTGCGTCCTTTTATGGCAGAGTTTATGGGAGGTGTTTGGTCTGGAGATGGATGAAGGGATGGTCCTGATTTATCCCGAATTGGTGAATCAAGGAGCCATGCCTCAGCTCGATTTCGAATCGTTTTATACCCCGGGAGGCATTTGGTTTTTGTCGATTTTCTATCGCCTTTTCGGGGCCTCGGTGGAAGTGGCACGTTTTATCGGAATGGGTTACCACCTGATTTTGTGCGGAGCCATCTATCTTTACGCCAGAGCTTCCGGTCCTGTTTGGGCCGCCCTAGCTGCTGTGACGGCGGCCATCCTGTTAGCTCCGCTTGGTTTGACGCCATTTGCATGGCTCCTGGCGATGGGATTATTGCTGTATGGAGGGTTGATTATCAGCCGAATCACTCTGGAGACAAAGTTGCTAAACCTATTTGCGGCCGGGCTGCTTCTTGGGGCCACAGTGGCGGTGCGCCAGGACACGGCCGTTGCGGTTTTGGCGATGTTCGCCATGGTTCTGTGGAAGCACGGATGGAAGAAAAGCGTAGCCATGGCAGGGGGCGGAGGGATCTGGGTGCTCATTTTGATTTGGCACATCACACGCGTTGGGTGGCCCTTAATCTGGGAGAACTGGTTCACGCTGCCGGTCCTGCAAACGCGTGGAACCCGGGGCATCTCCGTGTGGGATGCCCATGCGGGGGTCGCCTATGAGGTGTTAATGTCGTTTCTTGCCGGATTCGCCCTTGTCGCGGTGGCGTGGATGGCCAGGCGGAGGGAACTCGGCGTGGCGGCCCTGGTGTTTTTTCTAACGGCCCATCAAATGATGCAGCGAGTCGAATATTTTCACACCGCTTTTTGCGCCTTTCTTCCGATCAGCCTTCTCTGGGCGTTGGGCGGGGTGCTGTTGATGCCACCAAGGTTTGGGGTGAGGACTGACATGGCTTGGCTTAGCTCGCCGGCTGTTGTGGTGGTCTCCACCATTCTTTGGATGAATGCGAACACCCATTGGGGCGAGAGGATGTTGGGGGTGCTGCGGGCAGGCGAACCGGGTTATCGCGTGCAGTTTTTGCAGCGAAGCTTTTATCTCCGCGATCCGATCCAGCAGTTCCTAACACAGAAAATGCTGAATTTCATCGGGAAAGTTTCACAACCAAACCAACGGTTGCTGGTCCTGCTAAGCCCGCCTTCAGCTGCCTTTTCCAATGACAACTTTCTCTACCACTTGTTGTTTCCGCAGTTACAACCGGCGACCTATCATCTTGAGCTGAATCCCGGTTCAGCGAATCGGATAGGGACTCGTTTGATCGGAGAAATCCCGGAGGCCGATTGGGTGATCACCAATAGAAGATGGAGCCAGATCCGTGAGAAGAATGACGGCTGGAAACGCGGAGATCCCGAGATTGATCGTGCGCTAAACCAAAATTTTGCTTTGGTTTATATCTCACCTCTTTACGCGGTTTATTATAACAAAAAGTTTTTGAAGGATGGGAAGCCCGCTTTGCCGACCTCTCCCTAGCCGTAAAATAAGTATGATCTGAGGAAGGCAGAAGGGGTCAGCGCATGTATTGTGGTATTTGTGTCTTGATTTGACCGAAGTTTGGTGGCAATGGAGCTGGATGCCACGGAAACCGAGACTGGAATTTGAGGGGGCGAAGTATTACGTCATTGGGCGTGGGAATTATCGCAAGGAGCTATTTACCATGGGTGGGGCCGGGGAGGCGTTTGAGCGGGCCTTGTTGGAAACGGCGGAGTGTGCGCGGGACTCTGTTCGGTGGAAGAGCTGGCAACCTTTGGGATTGGGAGTTACCGGCATTATTGGCAGCGGAAATTTCCGGCATGTCTGGAGCGGAGCACGTTTTTGGCAGCGCTCGGATTTCCGGATAATCGGCGTGGGATGCGCAATTACGGGCGGTATTTGGAGGTGGTGGCCGAGAAGGATGGGGGAAACCAAGAGGAGCTTATGGAGCGATACACCCGGGGCTGGGCGTTGGCGTCGAAGGAATACAAGAAGGCGCTGCTGGAAGAACATCGGGAATGGGAAGCCGCGTTTGGGTCGGCGTCTGGAGAGGAATATCAGATGGTGCGAGAGGTTTGGTGGGAAAGAATGGTGGAGAGTTATTTGAAGGCGAAAAAACTGAGTGCGGCATCGATTCATGCGGACTCGAAATCCGCCGCATGGAAGGTGGAATTGGCACGAAAGCTCCGCAAAGAAGGAGCACGGAACCGGTGGATTGCCGATCGACTGAGAATGGGAGATGTGAGCCGAGTCAGCGCCCTGGTGCATGGGCGTGACACGCCAAGCGAGAAGGGATACCGATCATTGAATTGATGAAATATCACAATACATGCGCTGACCCCTTTTGTATTCTCCCGGGGAGGGAGGAGTGTTTACCGGCTCTGAATGGACTGGCCGTTCAGTCGCACCTTAGCTGGCTTGGAGGTCGGATTGCCCGGGCTGGCCAGGAAGCCAAAGTCGACGCGGCCACCCGCTTGTAGACGCCCGTTCCAAGGTGCGTTGCGGATGGTGTATCGGTTCCCCTTGCGGGAGACAATTTCCGCATTCCAGATTTGCGTGATGGTGTGGGGATAATCAAAGACCAAGGTCCAATTCTCCAAGGTGCCACTCCCCTGGAAGACCAGGGTAGCTGCGGCGTTAAATCCTGCCCCCCAATCGTCGACTATTTGGAGAGTTAGCCGACTGGTTTTTGCAATGACCTCACCTGGGGAAGGAACGGGTGTGGGCACCGGCGTTGGGGTGGGGAGGGGGGTAGGAGCCGGGGTCGGCGTTGGGGTCGGCGTTGGGGTGGGGGCGGGAGCCGGGTCGTCGTTCAGGAGGGTCACGATTGCCGCCGAACGTTCCAAGGTGATTCCTTGCGGGTTGGCGAGGCGGATTTCGAAGGTTTCGTCCGGCTCAAAGAACGAGTCTCCGAGGAGGGTCACGGCTAGCTGCCCGGTCGTATTGCCAGCCGGGAGCGTGAGAATCGTTTGAAGGGCCAGGTAATCGACGCCGGAGGTCGCGGTGCCGCCTCCCGTGGTTGCCTGCACCGTCACGGGCTGGTCGGACGGTTGGGAGAGGGCGAAGGGAATCAACACCTCGCGCGCGCCACGATTGCCTTCGTTCACTGTGAGATCGCTGAGAGAGAGGACGGGAGTGATAGGAGCGACCGGGCCGGAGGAGTTGCCTCCGACTGGGACGCCGACGAAGACCGGGTTGCCGAGCAAAACATCGGCCTTGCCCCCTTCCGCTTGGAAACCGAATACGGCGGAGGCATCGGGGGAGAGGGAGCCGTTCCAGACCTCGTTCCCGATGGTGTAACGTTGGCCTTCGCGGGAGAGAATGCGAGCGTTCCAAATGCTGGTGATTTCCCGGGGGAGATCGAACTCGGCGACCCAGGTCCGCAAACTGCCCCCGGTCGTATTTTTGACCGTCACAGCCGCTGTGAAACCGCCGGTCCACACACTCTCGGGTTGGAACACAAGGGTATCAGCGGGGAGATGACTGCATTGGCAGGGGGTTTTCAGGCACGGACCTGTCACGGGTGGGGCGGCTGGGATATCCGGGGTGGGGAGCGGGGCGGGATCGGGAGGATATTGGCCGTTGCCATCGCCAAAATCGAGATCGCTCGTGGAGAAAAAGGCTTCGCCGGCTGGATCAATCCGCTGCCAGATGACATAGAGAACGTGTTTGCCGGTGCGCACCGGGAAATCGAGGGTGAACTGATAGTAATTGCCGGATAGATCGACCTCATCAATGCCGTCGACCGGTTCCAGGTCGCTCCATTTCAACGGTTGCGCGGGATCGTATCCCGGTTTCGTGATGTAAGCGGTAAAGGTGCTCGGTTCGTGGGGAGTCGGAGCGTAAAAAACGCAGTTGTAAGGACCCGCGCTCACCTGGGTTGCGGGCCAATCGGCGCGGGCAAGGTCGAGCCCCCGATATTTGTCACGCCCAGCGCCGGCCAATTGGCCGTCGGGAATCTGGGCCTCGTAATCGCGGGCCGGGAAGAGTCCGTTTACCTCGTGCCAATCATAGAAGGCTTGGGTGCCTGCGGCCGCGACGGCGGCGATGGAAACGGGACGGGAGGGGGTTTGGGGATTTTCAAGGAAGATCCAGTAGGACCGACTGATTGGATCAGCCATGGAACCATGGCCGAAGAGGGAGGGGGCGACCGCGAAGGCTAGCCCGAGGGTGAGGAGGATGCGTTTTGTCATAGTGCTTGAAGCATGTGCAAAACGTTTCGTGCAGAAATGAAGCCCACGCGTCTCGACTCGCTGAACCGGCCTCAATTCTCGGTGAGAGAGGGTCGACGGTCGGGAGTCGATCGGCGAACGGCATGTTGTTGGCCGCCGCGACTGGCACGGCTTGAGCCCGCTGGATCTTAGAGAGGAGAGGGGGCTTGCGGACTGCGGTGCAGTCAGGCCGTTTCGATGGCGGCGCTTTGAAGTCCGTGCAAGGTCTGGATTCCCGCCCGACCCAGCGCCAGCATGGCGGCGAGTTGGGCGTCATTGAAAGTGGCCTCTTCTCCTGAGCCTTGAATCTCGACATACTCGCCTTGGCTCGTCATGACGAGATTCAGGTCCACGGCAGCATCCCGATCTTCTGTATAGGCGAGGTCGAGCATGGGCTGACCATCGACCACGCCACAACTAACCGCCGCGACGAGATGGTGGATCGGGTTTTCTTTGATTAATCCTTCGGCAAGCAGGTGTTTCACGGCGAGCCCGATGGCGACGCAAGCTCCGGTGATCGAAGCCGTTCGTGTCCCGCCGTCCGCCTGCAACACATCGCAGTCGATCCACAACGTCCGCGGCCCGAGTTTTTCCAGATCAATCATCGTCCGCAGGGCCCGCCCGATCAGCCGCTGAATCTCCACGCTGCGCCCGTCCATTTTCCCTTTATGAATGTCGCGCATTTTTCGGTCGAGAGTCGAGTAGGGGAGCATCGAATATTCGGCGGTGATCCAGCCGCCGCTGACTTTTTGGGATTTCATCCAGCGGGGCACCTCTTCTTCGACCATGACCGCACAAATGACCTGGGTAGAGCCAAAGGCGCATAGAACGGAGCCCGTGGCGTGGGGGGCGATGCCGGGGGTGAAATGAATGGGGCGGAGTTGATCGGGAAGGCGGCCATCGGGGCGTTGCATGCCATGATGGTGGGCGGGGGGGGAGAGGCTTCCAAGCGGAAACGTGGGGGAGGAGCGAATTTTCCCTTTGCCCCTGCGGAATCGGAGGTGAAGACTCCATTTCATCGCGATGCATGACCGATGAATGTCCGATTCACTTCCCGACAGCCCTATGCCCGTTCAGTTTAAAGATTACTACGAAACCCTCGGAGTCAAACGAGACACCCCGCAGGATGACATCCGCAAAGCCTTCCGAAAGCTTGCCCGGGAATATCACCCGGATGTTGCCAAAGATAAATCGACTGCCGAAGCCAAGTTTAAGGAGATCAATGAGGCGTATGAAGTGCTTGGCGATCCTGAGAAACGGAAGAAATACGATGAGCTCGGCGCAAATTGGGATCAGCAAGGAGGCTTCCAACCGCCCCCCGGATGGCGCGGGACGCCGCAGGGTGGAATGCCGGGTGGCGGGGTAGAATTCGAATTTGGAGGCACCGGCTTCAGCGACTTTTTCGAAGCGTTCTTTGGGGGGGGGCGCGGAGGGTTCTCGACCCAGGGAGGCGGGATCGATCTCGAGGAACTCCTTTCTCAACAACGCGGTTCCCGCGTGGCCCGCCCCCGAGCGGGGCGCGATATTGAGACCAGCATTTTGGTGACCTTGGAGGAAGTGCTGAATGGCTCCACCCGCATCGTCACGCTTGGACGCCCGGGCCGTGTCGACACGGAGCGGTTAACGGTAAAAATCCCTCCAGGCATTGCGGAAAATGAAAAAATTCGGCTGCGCGGCAAAGGGGAGGCGGGCCGGAATGGGGGGGAGCCGGGAGATCTTTACATGATCGTGCGTCTTGCTCAGCACCCCGATTTTGATGTGCACGGTTCCGATCTTTTCGCGGATGTCACCTTGCCGGTTTCGGCGGCGGTTCTTGGCACGCAAGCGAGCGTTCGCTCATTGCACGGCACGTTGAAAATCAAGATTCCGCCCGGCTCCCAGCCGGGGAAGAAGCTGCGGTTGCGGGGCAAAGGCTTGCCTCGCCGCAAAGGGGAGGCGGGGGATCTGATCGTCACCATCCACGTTCAGCTTCCCGAGCAGCTTTCGGCTGAGCAACGGCGGCATTGGGAAAAAATGGCTGAGATCGGCCATTGAATCATGGCGCTTGGCCGCGACGACGCCGGTCGACTGGCCCGCCGACTGTTTACCGATCCGGCGGAAGCGACCCGCTTTCTTGCGGCCGTGCGAGGGGGGGCAGGCGACCGGGCTTTGCTCTGGCGAGAGAGGGCTCCCGCCGTATGGCCTCCGGATTGGCGTCGTTTGCCGTCGGCTCCCTGGCAACCGCCTTGGATTGATCGGGTGGAGGCTCCGCCTGGGATTGGATTTCACCCGTGGCATCAAACCGGGCATTTCTATATTTGGGACAGCTCATCCACCTTCACCGCCTCCCTACTCTTGGCCCTGCCGTTTCGGCCTGACCGGATTCTCGATCTCTGTGCGGCCCCGGGGGGGAAGACCCTTTTTTGTTGGCGGGCCTTTTCCCCCACCCGATTGGTGGCAAACGAGGTGGTGAGGAAACGGGTCGCCGTGCTGCGGGAGAATCTGGTTCGCTGTCGAATCCCGGCGGTGCTCAGCCGGTTGCCTCCTGCGGAGTGGGTGCGGCGAGAGCCGAAGGGATTTGACCTCGTCCTGGTCGACGCCCCTTGCACCGGTCAATCGTTGCTGGCAAAGGGGGTGGCGAACCCGGGATGTTTTCATCCGGTGAATGTGAAAAGAAATGCCGTGCGCCAGCGGCGGATCCTCGAGGCGGCAGCCGGGTGTGTCGCACCAGGCGGGGCGCTCTTTTACAGCACCTGCACATTTGCGCCGGAAGAAAACGAGAAACAAGCCGACCGTCTCATTGCGGGTGGGGGGTGGGAAGCGGTGGCCTCTGCGATGCACGCTGATTTTCGTTCTTTGCTAGCCCCCTTTCCCGCTTATCGTCTGCATCCGCAAGCGGGATGGGGGGCGGGCGGATTTGCGGTGCTCTTGAGGCGACAGGGGTGAGGCGGGTTTCATCTGGCCTGTTTCGCCCAAGCGGGGGGAGGTTGACCGGTCGCTTTGCGGAACCAGCGGGCCAGAGCCCTTTCATCTGAAAGCGACTAATCAAGGGCAGTGAAAGGTGTTGTGCG
>CAZSPO010000027.1:0-16081 GCA_964608775.1 uncultured Chthoniobacterales bacterium
ATCCCGGGGCAGCACGGAGGGAGCGTGGGAGCGAGCGGGTCGGGGAGCGGCGGTGGCTCCCTCGAACCGGAGCGGTTCAAAGCCAAGCGGCTCTGCCTGGCACGATGCGATGACGGCCTCGATCTCTTCCGCTGCCATCCCGGGACTCGCCGGGCGTTCTTCCCGATTTTTGGCCAGCAACCGTTCCATCAACGCGATCAAGGGGGCGGGGGCGTTGCCGAGCTTGGCATAGTCCAGCGGGCGTTCGACATGGGCATGCATCACACTCATTAACTCGCCCGTGAAAGGATAATGCCGCGTCAGCATGAACCAGAGACAAACCCCCAGCGCATAAAGATCGGAACGGCTGTCCAAGTCCTGCCCCAAAATCTGCTCCGGACTAGCAAACTCCGCCGTTCCCAGAAACCCCGCTTGCGTCGAGAAGGTCGCCGCCTCCCCCAGCACCTTCGCCAGACCGAAATCAATCACCTTCACATGCGGGGCACGGGCTCCCTCGTAGTTGGTCAGCATGATATTGCCCGGCTTCAAATCCCGGTGCAGCACTTGTTCTTGCGCCGCCGCAGCCAGGGCCATCGCCACTTGATGCGCAAATTGGAGGGCATACACCGGAGCCAACGGCCCCACCCGCCAAATATAATCGTGCAGGCTTTCCCCGTCGACCAGCTCCATGACGTAGTAGCATGCCTCCCCCTCGACCCCTTGAAACAGCACGTTGGCAATGTTGGGATGACTCACCCGGGCGGCCGTTTTGGCTTCCCGCAAAAAACGGCTGCGGGCGGTCAAATCATCCAGATACCGCGGATCAATCACCTTGAGGGCCACCATCCGGTCGAGCTGCAAATCGATCGCCCGATAGGTCATACCCATGGAGCCCCGACCGAGCAGATCGAGCTTTCCATCTGGGAGGCGGTGAACCACAAAGTGGCCAAATTGATCCGTGCCAGGCGTCATGACCGGCGACTACCTTATGCCCGGGCCAGGCTCCATGTCGAAATATTCGGTCGCGTTATGATAACAAATGTCAGCCACAAGGCGACCGACACTTTCCAAGTCGTCCGGCAGTTCGCCCCGCTCCATTTCTCCACCCAGCAAGTCACAAAGAAGCCGTCGGAAATACTCATGCCGCGGGTAAGACATAAAACTGCGGCTGTCAGTGAGCATTCCCACGAAACGAGAAAGCAAGCCGAGCTGGGAGAGGGCATTGAGCTGCCATCGCATCCCCTCGCGCTGATCAAGGAACCACCAACCCGAGCCGAATTGCATTTTCCCCGGCTTCAACCCGTCCTGAAAATTTCCAATCATCGCGGCAAAAAGGTAATTATCCCGGGGATTCAGGTTATAGAGAATCGTGGCGGGCAGCTGGTTCTCCCGGTCGAGGGCGTCGAGATAACGGCTCAATGCCCGGGCCTGCGGCTCATCTCCGATGGAGTCGAATCCCGTGTCCCGCCCAAGGGCGCTGAGGGCGCGGCTGTTATTATTTCTCAACGCCCCGAGATGCAGCTGTTTGACCCACCCTTTCGCCGCATCCAGCCGCCCGGTATGCACCATTACCCACGTCGCAAACCGGCGGCTTTCCAATGGGTCCGGTCTCCGCCCCACTCGGGCCATGTCGAAAATGCGGGCCGCCTCGGTGTCCGTGCAGAAATCGTCGAATGCTCGTTCCAACCCATGATCCGATAAGC
Organism: uncultured Chthoniobacterales bacterium; assembly: GCA_964608775.1. Taxonomy (GTDB): domain Bacteria; phylum Verrucomicrobiota; class Verrucomicrobiia; order Chthoniobacterales; family CAZSPO01; genus CAZSPO01. The sequence continues at coordinate 1,683 of CAZSPO010000027.1, forward strand.
GACAGCCGTTTTCATGAAAAAAGGCATGGCGCTGTTCCAAGCCCGCCACGAACCCGTCGAACCGTCCCGTGTCAATCCCGGAGACCGCAGCGAGCCGGTCGCACCACCCCCCAAAGGCCGCCGGGTCATCCACCCGGAGGGCTGCATCGGGACGAAAGGCAGGATAGACCCGGGTGCCGAGTCCCGCAGCGCGAATGGCTCGGTGATGAGCCAGGTCGTCCACCGGATCATCGGTCGTGCAAACCACGCGGACATCGAACTTCTGGAGAATGCCGTGCGCGGTGAGCGCCGACCCGGCTAGCTGTTCGTTGGCCGTTGCCCAAATGATGGGGGCGTTGGCTTCGTTGATCGGAATGTCGAGGCCGAAATACCGTTTCAATTCCAGATGCGACCAGTGATGGAGCGGGTTGCGCAACGTGCGGGGCACGGTGCGAGCGAACGCCAAAAATTTTTCGTAAGGCAACGCATCCCCCGTGCAGAAGCGTTCCGGCACGCCGTTGGTTCGCATGGCGCGCCATTTGTAGTGATCGCCCTCCAGCCAAATCTCGAAGAGATTGGCAAAGCGACGGTCCGCAGCAAGATCGGCGGGTGAGAGATGACAATGGTAATCGTAAATCGGTTGGTCTTTAGCAAACTCATGGTAGAGCGTGCGGGCCGTCTCCGATTGAAGCAGGAATTGATCGTCTAGGAAGGGCATGAAGCAGTGGGAGTGAATTGGTTTTCTAGCGAGAGAAGGTCGGCCCTTTGACGCGCAAACGCGCGGGCATATTGAGGTCGGGGGCGAAGGGGAGGGCCGCCGGGGAGCGGATCGGGCGGCTTAATCCCGAGCTGTTCCAAGGCGTAAACGGCGGCTCCTCGGAGCGAAGCCTCGGGTTCCTGACTAGGATAAACCGCCGCCCCCAATGCATCGCACAGACGTTGCAGCAAAGCCGGACTTTTCTGAATGCCCCCTCCGACCATCATTTTCGGCACCCGCCGACCGGTGAGCGGGCGCAGGAGATCGAGGATCGTGGCGAGTCGCTGATAAGTAGCCTCGCAAACCGCCGCATAAAGATCGAGGGCGGTGGTGTGCTGGCGAATCCCGAGGAAGAGACCCGGCACCGCTTCGTTCCAGGAAGGGGAACGTTCCGGCGCAAAAAATGGGAGGACGGTCAGCCCGTGGGCCAACGGGGGGCTGGCGACCAGGGCGGCTTCCAAGGCCTCGGGCTCCAAAGGCAGGGCAAGCTGCGAAAGACACCAGGCCCGCGCATTCCCCGCATTGCTTATGGCTCCGCCGATGAGCCGACGTCGAGCGTCGATCCGGTAATGAAATAGGCCGTTCGGCACCTCCGGCACTTTCCCCGATTTCACGACGATTCGAAGCGCCCCGCTGGTGCCGAAATTGAGTGCCGCAATCCCAGGCCGAGTCGCCCCAGCCCCCAGGTTGCTGGCCGCCCCGTCGCCAATCCCCGGAAACCAGCGGGCTCCCGATAGTGCCGGGAACCGGCGAGCCATCGCGGATGTCAGCTTGAGCGGGAGATCCGAAATCCGGGGCAACCGACCGGTCTCTAAGCCGACAAGGTCGAGGGCGGACGAATGCCATGCCCCCGTGGTGGCGTCCAATAGACCGGTGCCACTGGCCATGCTAATCGACATGGTCGGCTCCCCACAAAAGGCCGCCTGCACCCATTCCGCTGGCGACCACCATTGCCGAATCCGTCGAGCTGCCTGCCGGGAATGCGTGCGATGCCACCATCGCAGTCGGGCCGGCCAAAACGACGGACGCAGCATGCAGCCCGTCGCGGCATGATAATCAGCTTCGTCCCACATCTCGCGCAAGGCAGCGGCGTCTGCGGCGCAGCGGCCATCTGCCCAAGTATAAACTGGGGTGGTGGCCTGATCAGTCACGTCGATCCCGAGCATGCTGTGCAAAAAACAGGACATGCCAATCGCCTCCACCTCTGTCACTCCACTGGGTAGAGCCTTCAAGGTCCGGGTGATGCAACGGCTGATCCCATCGACCAAATCCGCCGGGTCCAGCTCGGCCGCCCCTTCCCGATCGGTGCGCAACGGATACGGCTCCTGCGCGAAAGAAACCCCAATCCGCTCGGCCCCAGAATCAAACAACGCACTGCGGCAGGAGGAAGTCCCGAGGTCCAGCGCCAGAACAATGGGAGAATTCGGCATCCCCGAATGGCTAGGCCGATGGGCCGGGGGCGGGCAAGTTCTTTCCCGGGGCGAGTCCCTCGCGGGCGGCCACCCGTTCATCAAACTCGACGGCCGGATGCGCGTAAAACGGATACTGCCGATCAGCGCCGGCGGGGCGATAACGAAAGTGCCGGTAACACCAAAGCCACCGCTCAGGCTCGGCCCGAATCTCAGCCTCAAAAAAGTCCCAACAACATTGCGCCACCTGCTCCGCATCTGCATCGCGCGGGAAAACTAGCGGAGGATGCAACCGTATTAACCGCCGTCCGTCAGGCAACGGTCGGTTGCTAATGGGAATGACCGGACGCCCGGTCCGCAGATGCAGGGCTCCATGCACAGCGGTGGAATTCATTTTCAATCCGAAACAATCAAGAGCGAAACCGCCCTCATGAATTTTGAGCGCCAGATCGACCATCACCCCGACCGTTTGCCCCGCCCGCAGGCAGCCAAGCATGCGACGCAAGGCCTTTTCGCGGGGAATGATCGTGTGGCCCGACCCTTCGCGCGCCGCCGTGAAAAGGGCGGTCACCCCGGGGTTCTTAAAGTCCCGTGCCAGCATGGTCGCCTGGATCCCACGGAATCCGCAGGCGTAAGCCGCCAGTTCATAGGCTCCGTAGTGGATGGAAATGCCGATCACCCCCCCATGCTGGTGATGCTGCTGGAGGGTTTCGAGATGTTCGAAGACCACGTATCGCTCCAGATTGGCGGCAGTCAGTCTTCGCGCCCAAAAAAGATCGAAGAAAGTTAGGGCAAAATGACAGGCGGACCGCCGGGCAATACGGCAGCGGTCGGTCGGGCTGTATTGGTCTCCGAACGCCGCCTCCAAGTTGGAGAGGGCCACCCGACGGGAACGGGCGTCCAACCAATAAAACAGCGACCCCGCCACCGTCGCCAACGCCTGGATGCCGACCCGGGGCGTCCATGGCAAGAGGGCGAAAGCTAATCGCACACCCCAGACTTCCAAACGGGCGCGCAACCGTCTGCTGAGGGAGAGCGCAGGGGATGAGGGGGGTGAATTGGCTTCTTGCATTCTCATGAGGTCGGAAACAAGATACTAGCTTACTTGATTTGCGAGATAAGCCAGTTTGAATGAAAAAAATTCTCCTGCTCGATGATAATTTTGAAATCGTGATGATGCTTCGCGCCGTCGTCGCTCAACTTGGATATGGCGTCCGCTCGGCCACGGAAGGCGAAGAGGCGCTCGGGCTGTTGCGGCGGGAGACGATCGATTTGGTAATCACCGACCTCCGGATGCCGGTGATGGATGGCTGGCAATTCCTTCACGCCGCCCGGGAAGCGGGCTATGCCGGACGGGTCCTCGTGCTCACCGCCTTTCCGCAAATGACTGAAGGGCAGCAAGTCAAAGCACTGGCGGTGGACCGGGTCTTGTGTAAACCGATCCAGGTGGCCGAATTCGAGAAGGAGCTGCATCGGCTGCTCGGGGCTCCCGCCGAAAAAGGCGCAAAAAAAGCCTCACCCCGATGATTCCGCAAGCTCACCTTGCTGTGGGGGAACGACGGGGTTGACGAATCAGAATTGCATCTGGACCTGCAACCCGCCGCCAAGGTTAAAGGCTTTAAAGTCAAAGACCTCTCGGTTGGCGTGGTTGAAGGCCCAGCTCGTCTGAAAATTGATGGAAGCCCAATCGGTGAGTTCAAAGATAAAGAGCAGGCTAATGTTCTGATTGAATTCGTTACGGTTGATATTGTTATAGGTCTGGTAAGCCCCACGATAAAAGGCCTGCACACTGAGCCGACGAACCAAATCGACGTTGCCCCCAAAGTAAAACGCCCCGGCATCCCGCTGATTGAGCGAGGGCGAAGAATAACCAATCTCGCCCTCCACCCCGACGTAATACCAAATGCCACGGCTATAGGTCCAATACTTCTGAAGCCCACCGACGAGGGTGTGATTATTAAAAAAGCTCGTCCCGTAAAATGGTTCCATCAGCCGGTTGTAACGGTAGCGCACATAGATATTCAGATCGTGCAGCTCGCGAGCGACATAGGTGAGCCCAGCATCCGCGATCAAAGAATCAAAATCAAACGCGCTCAACCGGTCATAGCGAATCGACTGCTGCCGGAGAGCGGCCAGGGCGACGAAAGATCCCGAGAAAGGCCGAGAATAAGTCAACCCGGCTTGTTCAGAAAGAAACGCGCCATCGACTTCCGGCCGGTTGGTCAGCGCGATATTGGTGGTGTAATAGCCAGCCACCTCGGCGTAGAGCGTGAAATATTTTACTTCGCTCTCTTCTTTCAGCAGCATTTGCAGCCCGATATCGTCATCCCCCGGAGAGCTCGGGGCGAAAATCTCGTCTTCATCATCCGTGGTGAACGAAAAAAGGCCGCTGGTGCGAATGCTCGGGGTTTCCTGGAGAATATCAGACCGTTGAATCTGGCCTTCACGCTGGGCGAACGCGACCGGGCAAATGGCCAGCAACACAAAAGCTGCGGCGGGCAAAAAACCGACATTAAAAATTGACAGTCGCATAGGAGATGAGGATTGAAGATTTATTCCGAGAGGGAAGTCAAGTCTTTGCAAAAAGTCCGCTGCGGAGCGGGGGCCCTGCCGCCGGGTTTCTGCCTGAAATTCTCAAGGCGCTTCAAACTTCAAATCCCAAGCGAAAGATGCGCTTCCGCCGCCCGGTGACCCCCTTTTTCCTCGCCTCCATCGCCCGGGGGCGGCATGATTTCCCCATGCGTTTTCGTTTGATGGTGGGCCTATTTTTTTTCGGAGGGTGGCTGCTGGCGGTCCGATCTCTGTCCGCCAACGCCCTGGAGCCGGTGCCGCTTGAGCAACTTCGCGACCGCTATCTTTCCCCGCTCGGTCTCTCCGCCCTCAAGGTTCGGCCGAACGAATGGCTCCATGCCGAGACCGAAAATTTTGTCTACCATTATTTTAAATCCCACGTGGCCGAACAAGCCGCGGTGGAAGCTGAGTTTTATTATCGGTTCGTGACCAAAGAACTTGGCAAAGAAGGTGCCGAATGGGAGCGCAAAGGTCATATCTTTCTCTTCGACACCCCGTCGGACTGGCGCGCCTTTCAGCAGGCCGCCAACTTGGATCCATGGACGGGGGGGATTCACCAGCGCAACGAGCTATTCGTTCTGCGTCGAGCCGATCATAAATGGAAAGGGCATCTCTTGGGTCATGAGGTCGTGCATCTCGTGATCGACCGCTTTTACGGCGGCGGAGTCCCCCTTTGGCTCAACGAAGGATACGCCGAATACGCCTCCCGCCTCGCCTATGCGAGCTACTATCGGGCGCGCGGTTATGCCGCGAAACCGCGCTCGCCCGGGATTGACGCGGCGGAATACCAACCGCTCGACAGCTTTCTCAACATGCAAGGCTATCCCTCGAACCCAGAAGCCATCAGCGCCTTTTATCGGCAAAGTGAACGGTTGGTCCGGTTTCTGGCTGCGATGGACAAGGCGGCTTTTCTCACGTTTTTCGACCTTCTCGCTCAGGGGCGTTATATGGACCGTGCCTTGCGCGAGGCGTTTGGCAGCCGTTTTTTAACTTTTGCCGAGTTTGAACGTCAGTTCCGCGAATACGCTTCGAAAGACCGCGAATAATGCGGGCAATTTCCCCTTTCCATGCCACCTAAAAAAAGCAGCAACCGCCCCCGTTCCAAATCGGCCCAAACCGCCCAAACCGCCCGAGCCCCTGAGAACGTCACCGCGATCGTCGGAAGTGATGAGGGTCGGGTGAAACAGGAAGCCCGGGAGCAGGCCACCCGCTGGACCCCCGCAGAGGCCGGGGAATTCGGTTGCGAAATCATCGATGGCCAGGTTGGCACCGCCGATGAAGCCGCCAGCCGTGTTTACGACACGATCGCTGCCTTGGAAACCCTCCCGTTTTTTGGTGAAAAGCTGGTCTGGCTCAAGAGTGTGACTTTCCTTGGGGACACCCCGGCAGGCCGGAGTGAAACGGTCCTCCGGGCGCTGGAACAACTGATGGTCCTCTTGGTGCGCGGGGTCGATCCGCGGGTTCGTTTTCTCTTTAGCGCGACGCCGGTCGACAAACGCCGGGCCTTTTACAAGGGACTTTCGAAGGTGGCTCGCTTGGAGCTTTTCGACGCGTTCACCCCGGGCGTGCGGGGCTGGGAGGAGCAGGCCTCCCTCTTTATCCAGAAAGGAGCGGAGGAGAAGGGCCTTCGATTTGATCCCGAAGCCTTCGAACACTTCCTCGTCTGCACGGCCGGCGACACCCGGTTGATCGCCAGTGAGTTGGAAAAACTGAGTCTGGCCACCGGATCAGACGGTCGGGTGACCTGGGAGCTGGCCACTCGGCTCGTCGCACGCACGCAGGCGGGCGTCATTTTTGAACTCAGCAATGCCTTCGCCGAGCGCGACCTGCCCCGGGCGCTTCAACTGGTTGACCAACTGCTCTTCCACGGGGAATCGCCGGTCGGGATTCTTCTGGCGGCGGTGATTCCCGTCGCACGGAATCTTCTCGCGACTCGCGTGCTAATGGATCGCTATCGGCTGGGCTCGTTCTCCTCTGCAAGCGCCTTCGTAAACGCGGCTGGCCGACTTCCTGAGGAAGCCCTCGAACTGCTCCCGCGCAAGAAAGATGGCTCGGTCAACCTCTACGCGCTCGGAATGGTCGCCATCCACGCCAAACGGTTTAAAGTCAATGAACTTCGGGACGCCCTCAAAATTTGTCTAGAAGCCAACCTCCGCCTGGTCAATTCGCAGCTCGACCCGAAGTCGGTGCTCGATCACACCTTGGTTCGTTGCCTGGCTTGACCCGATCCCATCACATGGATGCACGCCATTTTGCCCGCGCATGGATCCCGGCAAGGCTCCCCGCCTCCCCCCCTCTTCCGGTGGTCAGCCCAGGCCCATCTTGGTCATGAAAGCGGCCCCGATTCACCTCCTCGCCTTCCTTTACGCCACCGTCGGCGGCAGTGGCCTGCTCCGCCCTGCCCCCGGCACTTGGGGGTCGATCCCCGGCTTCCTCCTGTTTGCCGCCATGGCAGCGGCGGATTGGTCCGCCTGGGCGATCGCGCTCTGGACCGCGCTCACCCTCGCCCTCGCCGTGCCGGCGTCCGACCTGATCGCCCGTCGCATGGGAGCCAAAGATCCCGGCAGCATTGTCGCTGACGAAACCTTCGCCGTGCCACTGGCCCTCTGGCCCCTCCTGGCGCTCCCCTCCATCCCTTGGCCATGGTGGCTCGGAGCCTTTCTCCTCTACCGACTCTTTGATATCTGGAAACCATGGCCCGCCCGCCAACTCGAACGTTTGCCAGGCGGACTTGGCATCGTGATGGACGACGTCGCCTCTGCTGCCTGGTGCGGCTTGCTCCTCTGGGGCCTCGTTCAGATCATCCCGGCCCGTTGACCCACCTGCCCTTCGGAAGGACGGGAAATCTCGCCCGCTCGAGGTTCGACCGGCTGCCAGGAGTCAGCGGAACTCCCGCAAGAACCGCAGGGGATCGACCCAGCCATGCGTGTCGGCCGCGAACGCTTCGGGACCGAGGTAACCGGTCACCCATTCGCCCCGCCCATATGGCCCTTCATGGATGCCAAAATGATGGTGCAACTGGTAGCCGCCGTTTTCCCATGTGTAAGAGCGTCCGAGCACCCCGACCAACTGACCGATCGCCACGGACATCCCTTCCCGAACCATGATCAGCGGGCCGAGATGGCCGTAGAGGGAACAAAAAAGGGAGCCGTCCTGCCGGGAATGCTCAATGATAACGAGACCGCCAAAGGTCGGGTTTCCAATCTCCACGAGTCGCACCTTGCCGGTCGCGATGGCCACTACGGGTTGTGCCGGATGATACCACCCATGGTCATCCCCCACATGCACCCGCTGGCCCCGCCCGGTTCGAACCGCCTTACCGAAGAAACGGTTGGAGCTCGCCTCGTGCTTCCGCATGGGGGGCATCACCCGGTCCGCCATTGGGAGCATGTCGGTCTCCTCAAGGTCTAACTCCTCGGTTGGCCGACTGCCAAACCATCGGGCGGGCGGTTCCCCCGCGATCCGCCTTACGCCTTCCATTGGCAATCCCGTCGTGGCCACAGCCAGGGCCAGTCGGGCGCGACCGTGAGTGGCCAAACCCGGTGGCTGAGGGGTGTGAAATTTTTTGTAAGGCTCCCATGCGCCATCGTTGCGAAGCAACTCCCGTCCGGCCTCCCGTCCGCCCCGTCCGGGGTGGTTCATGATCAATCGGGCGGCGTCGGCGAGCGGGGTGTCCGAAGCCGGCGATTGGGCACTGTCCGGCTGGGAAGCTCGCCAGGCGACGGTCTGTTTCGCCGCCGCGAGGACGGACCGCGTCCAGGCATCCCCCCAACCGTCGTCGGCATCAAGAGTGGGCAGGTCGTCCCCTTCGCCCATCGCCAGGAAATAGGCGGCGGCAGCTGAGCGCACAAAATCATTCCGATCCCGCAGCAGCCGACTCAGGATCGCCCGGGTTTCTGGGCTGTCATCCCATTGAGCGATCGAGGCGGAGATCGCCCACATCCGGGTATCCGCATTTCCTTCCTGCAAGAGCGTCCGGGTGGATGCTCGCAAATCGGGATGATGATAGTTCGGGAGTATCTGCACGGCCACAGGGAGCAGGTCCCGGTCGGCGAGAGCGGCTTGCAGACGAGCCGGATCAGGACCCGCCTCCTCCTGTAAAAGGAAGACTCTCTGGGAATCGGTCAAGGATTGGCCGGGGGCTGAGGAAAACGGCAGGAGGCAAAGGAGCAGGAGGCATGATCGTAAGCCAGACATAGAACCAGACATAGAAAATTGATTATAACCGATGGAACTCCCGCGCGCCACCAGCCCCCTGCGCAAGGGATGCGCGTTGCGACATCTGACCGGTCGTTATTTGCTTGATGCGCACCGTGATTCAACCGCATGAAACTCATCTTCCTTTACGGCGCTGGATGGCGAAATCCCCCGCTTTGTCTGCATTCGCTTTCGCCCGCGACTCACCACATGAAACCGACCTTCCCTCTCGCTCTCAACACCAGCACCATCCGGTGCCAAGGCCAGCCGCTGCCCGAGCTAATTGCCGCCACCGCCGCGGCTGGGTTCAACGGCATTGAACCGTGGGTCAACGAAATCACCGCCTGCGAGGTTCCAATCGCGGATTTGGCCCGACAATGCGACGACGCTGGGTTGACCGTGATTGATCTGATTGCTTTTTTTGAGTGGGCCGTGCCCGACACCAACCGGCGCAGCGCGGGATTCGAGGAGGCCCGGCGGATTTTTGAAATGGCGTCCGCGTTAGGGTGCCGGAAGGTGGCCGCCCCGCCGAAGGGGTTCGAGCCGGGGGAACATCTCGATTTGGATGCCATGGCGGAGCATTACGGACGGCTGATCGAGTTGGGGCGGGAATTTAATGTCACGCCGGTGCTGGAATTTTGGGGAATGTCGCCTGTGTTCAACCGATTGGCCCAGGCGATTTACGTGGCGACTGCCTGCGGGAAACCGGAGGCCTGCCTGTTGTTGGACCCGATGCATTTGTATAAAGGCGGATCGCCATACACGGGACTTTCCCTCCTGGCACCCGAGGCGATTGGGCTTTTTCACTTTAATGATTACCCCGCTAGTCCCCCCCGCGAAACCATCACCGACGCCGCCCGGGTCTGGCCGGGGGATGGAGTTGCGCCTTTGATCGATGTGGGGCAAACGCTTCGAAAGATCGGCTACGGCGGCTGGCTTTCCCTCGAACTCTTTCATCCGGGCTACTGGCAGATGAGCCCGGGTGAAGCGGCCCGAATCGGTTTTCAGAAAATGCAAGCCCTGCTCCAAAACCTGTGAAAATCGACCCGGTTCGCGCTGTGGTGCTTGGTGATGGTCGGGCAGGCAAAGGGTTTCTATCGCTTCCCCAACAACCGGACGAGTAGCAAGCTCCAGGCGGCAAAAACGCAGCAGAAAAAGACATACTGCAAATCAGCCGGGAGCGAATAGATGCAGGCCACCATTGGAAACCAAAACGCGATGTTGGGAATCAGGACTGGCACGATTTTTCGAAAGATAAATCCGTTGGCCAGATCTTCCCGGAGCGGTTTCCAGCGAAACCCGGCGGCTTGCCACGCAAACGCGACCGCCGCGAGTGGCACCGCCAAAAACAGGCTATAAATAAATTGGTCCACCAACATTTTCACCAGGACGACCTGCCACGCCCCTGAATCCCCAAACCAGACCGATTGCAGTTTATAAAAGGCCGCGACCATGACGCCGTTGAGGCCGAAATAGGAGAGTCGGAACCCCAGATCTCCCCAGATCAGCCGCACACGATCCCCCGCCAGGCGCCGGGCGATTTCGGGCAACACCACCCCGGCGACCGCCGAGCCGAAGGCGTCGAACCACCAACCGCCCCGCTCCCGCCACCCCCCAACCTCCGCGCACCAGGCCGCGAAGGATGGCCATTGAAAGAAAAGGAACACCACACCGACCGCCATCGCTTGGCAGACCAAAAAAGGGCGCCAAACTGCCCGCAACGCTTCCGCTCCCGGACGGGCGGCCCGCAAAAACTGCTGCGCGAACGAAGCGTTTGGCGAAGGACTCAGTGGGGGAGCGATCATCGAAGCGATCACGCGAATTTGAACCTGCGGCGGACGCCGGAGACGCTCCCGTTCCCCCGCCGGTTCTTACCCCACAGGAGCCGGTTTGGGCGGGGGCGATTTCTGTTGAACGGCCTGCCGCCGCTTTTGCGCCATTTGACGGTCGCTTACGGTTTTGACATGCCACACCCAGCCGCGACGTTCCATCCACCGGATAATTTGGTAACTCAGATCGGGTTGACCCCGTTCCAAGCCATGCCGGGCTGATTGCGGGAAGGCGTGATGATTGTTGTGCCAACCCTCCCCCTGGCTGACGAGCGCGAGCAACCAATGGTTGCGGCTGTAATCTCGGGTCTCAAACGGTCGATCACCAAAGAGGTGCCCAAAGGAATTAATGGACCAGGTGATATGATGCGTCAGGACAATCCGGGCTAGGCCCCCCCAAAAAAATCCCTGCACCGCCCCATCCCACGACCGACTGGCCAGCCCCCCGATCACCGCCGGAATTACCAAGCCGAGTGCCACCCAAAGCAGATAGTAATCATCGACGAAACGGACCGCCGGATCACGGTAAAGATCCCGGACCCGTTTGGCGTCGTAGCGATAGTGCCCGGCAAAAACAATCCAACCAAAATGCGCATGCAAAAAGCCACGAAGAGCGCTGAACCAACCGCCGCCGCTCAGATGCGGGCTGTGCGGATCCCCTTCGCGGTCGCTATGTTGATGGTGCGCCCGATGGCAGGAACACCAGAATAAGAGCGGGCCTTGCACATTGACCGAAGCGAGAATGCCGAGCGCGACTTTCAGCCACGGTTTGGCTTCGAAGGCTCCGTGGGTAAAGAGACGATGATAGCCCAGCGTCACTCCAAGTCCGCCAAACCAGGCCCCTCCGATCAGCATCACCAGATCCAACCAGCCGATCCAGACGCCCCAAGTCAAGATCACCACCAAGGCCACGACCAGGGTGGGAATCAAAACCGTGCCCACGGTCAGCACGTTGATCAAATCCAGGCCCAGCAGGCGCCCCCGCCAAAGGACACAGTGCTCGACCGGCTCCCGGTATCGGGAGACCAAGTCCGTCTCGCTCGCCTCTTTCATTGGGCGGCAGTTATCGCACGGAACCAGCCGGATGCAACTCCGATCCTACCGCTGGAAGTGCATCTCCGCCGTCTCACTGGCCGGTCACAAAATAAGCAAATCGCCAGGAACCATTCACCAGGATGGCTCCGGCCCGGGAAGAAGTGTAACTTTCGGGTTCCAACGCAAACTCCAGCGGGGTGACCATGTAATTGCCTAAAGGTTGCCAACGCTCGCGCACCACCAATTCCAGTTCCGGCCAAAGATTGTATTGATCCCAATAATCAAATACCCCCGGCCCCATCAAAACCGGGTTCATGGAATAACCGAAATTCTCCGTCATCATCGACGACAACATCTGTCGGTCGCGCCGAGCCACGGCTTGTCTGAGCCGACCGGCAAAGGACATGAAAGTCGTGTCCCCACTGACATCCTCCCGCCTGGGGGCCTGGGGGCTGCTCAGCGGGACGGTGCCCTCCGGGCCGGGCGGGTCCGTCGGGATTTCGTCCTCGGTCGATTTGCATCCAGCCAGGCTGAGCAAGAGGGCCAAGGCCACCACGGGGAAAGGCAAAATGCGCATGCCCCATTTCTTTAACACTCGGTTCCGCTTTTGACCAGCCGGAGCTGATAAAGCGCTTGCTGTGCCAGAGAGAACCAGGCTCCACCCGGGAGCGCCCTTTTTTGAATGGTGAATCGATGCAGGATGAGCCCGATCGCTCATCGCTCTCTCCGATTCTTCCTTTCGCCCGGCCTATTTTCGGTCAACGGATTTTTTCGGAGGGAGCGGGCTTGGGGTGGTTGGTTGGGAGGGGTTTCCGGCCCGGAGGGGGTGGCGGTGGAGGTGGGCAATGAGACGTTTAAAACCGGGGAGACTGGCGTCGCTCATGTGATGCTCGATCCCTTCGATGTCGGCGTGGAATCGGGTTGGGTCGAGGCCGATGAGGCTGAAGAGCTCGCTGAGAAGGGCGTGGCGTTCCTGGATCGAATTCGCCACGGCCTCGCCTGCTGTGGTCAACACAAACCCCCGGTAAGGTTGGCGCCGTAGATAGCCCAAATCGGCGAGTCGCTTGATCATGATCGAGACGCTTGGCCGGATCAAGTCGAGCTCCTCCGCCACGTCGGAGACCGAGGCGTAACCGTTGCGGCCAATCAGATTCGAGATGCACTCCAGATAATCCTCGGCACTTTCCGTCAACCCACCCCGATGATGCGCACTGAGCTTGGCCCGCTTAGCGGGGGCGCGGGCGGCGGGCGACGCGTTGGAAGCGATTTTGCCGACCCCGGCAGCGACCGGATTAGCGTCCGGTTTGGGGGATTGTCGTGACGAAGCCATTTTGCAGCCTAGCCTGAACCGACCGGGCAGTAAAGCCGATGAACGAAGTTTGTTTCCCTCAACTTTTGTTGTTGCAATCCGTTCCCGCCCCCCGCATCTTCCCGCCCTATGGCTCCTTCCCTCTGCTCCGCCCGCTTCCGCCCCCTGGCCGTTGCCCTCCTCTTCTCTGCCCTGGGTGCCCTTCCCCTGCCCGCTTCCGCCCTCGAAGCCGCTGCGACGACCGGCATGGTCGCCGATCTCGTTCGCCAGGTCGGCGGGGACCGGGTGGAGGTCCAGCAACTGATGGGACCGGGCATTGATCCGCATCTTTACAAACCGACTGCTGCCGATGCCGCCGCGCTCGCCAAGGCGGATGTGATTTTTTATTCCGGCCTGATGCTCGAAGGGCGGATGGGCGATCTCTTCACCCGACTCGCTCGCACGGGGAAACCGGTCTTCGCAATCACCGAATCGGTTGACCCCGCCCAGTTGTTGGAGCCCGAAGATTTTGAAGGGCACGCCGACCCACACCTTTGGTTCGACGTTAGCCTCTGGGCGCAGACGCTGCCGACCATTGTCGAAGGGTTGAGCCAAGCCGATCCGGAGGGGCGTCCGACTTACGAGGCAAATGCCAAGCGGGTGAAGGAAGAACTGGTCGCCCTCCATGCATGGTGCCGGGAGATGGCAGAAAAATTACCCGCCGACCGCCGGATTCTTGTGACGAGTCATGATGCTTACAATTATTTCGGACGCGCCTACGGATTCCGAGTCGTCGGGCTGCAGGGGGTCTCAACGGTGTCGGAAGCCGCGCTGGCGGATGTCGCGGCCCTGGTGGATTTCATTAAGGCGCAAGGGGTGCAATCGATCTTTGTCGAGAGCAGCGTGAATCCGCAAGCGATGCAAAGGGTGGCCCAAGATGCGCGGGTCTCCATCGGCGGAGAACTCTTTTCGGACGCCATGGGAGCGCCGGGTGAAATGCACGCGGGTTTCGACACGGGGACCTATGATGGGATGGTGCGGGCGAATATGACGACGATCGTGGAAGCGCTTAAATAGCCCCCTCATGTCGGATCAAAAGACGGCTGGCATATTAACATTTGAGGGGAGAAGATGGCCCTCGATGCGCGCGGTTTCACCTAGCTGATTGACGCCCTATGGAGCCTCCGTTGACCCCGTCCGAATATCCGTTGGAGCTGCACGATCTGAGTGTGGCCTATCATAAGCGACCGGTGCTCTACGGCATTGACGCCCGCATTCCACCGGGGCGGTTGGTCGGCATCATCGGCCCGAACGGGGCGGGGAAGTCGACGTTG
>CAZSPO010000028.1:0-15900 GCA_964608775.1 uncultured Chthoniobacterales bacterium
CTGGGACGTTTGCGGGAGGCCTGGGCCGCGCAGGAAGTTTGGAACTCTGGAGCCTTGGAAGAAACGCTGAAATCGGTAGCCGCGACGCTCGGCTGTAAGACCGGCGATCTGGTGCACCCGACCCGGTTGGCCATGAGCGGTCGGAGCGTGGGACCGAGCCTCTATCCGATGCTCGAAGTGCTCGGACGCGACCGGGTGTTGGCTCGCTGCGACCGGGCTCGGCAGGAGCTGGGCGGCTCCGTGTCGGCGGGCTGAAGAAGCGGCTTTTCACCGAACTCCCCTCCTATTCCAACGATGACTGCCCTGCCCCGCGATGTTTACACCTTGGATGACCTGCGGCGTTGGCCGGAGGTGGTGGCGGGGCTTGCGCACCCGGTGCGGCTGGCTGTGTTTGGCGATCCGGTGGCCCATTCCCGTTCCCCCCAGCTTCATGAACCCGCCCTGCGAGCTTGTGGGATCGATTCGCATTATGTGCGGGTGCATGTGCGAAGCGGGGAATTGGCAGAGGCGTTGGCCGCTTGCCGGGCGGCGGGGTTCATCGGGGTCAATCTGACCATTCCCCACAAGCAGGAGGTCTTCCCGCTGTTGGACGAGGTCGATGAACACGCGAAGACGTTGGGAGCCGTCAATACCGTCTGGTTTGACACGGATCGGGCCGTGGGATTCAACACCGACGGACCGGGGTTCGTGCGGGCGGTGCGCCATGCGTTTGGATTGGATGTCCGGGATTTGCGGGTGCTCGTGCTGGGGGCAGGCGGTGGAGCGGGCCGCGGCATCACGGTGCAATGCGCTTTAGAAAACTGCCAACGGTTCGTGCTGGCCAACCGCACCCGGGAAAAAGCCGAGGCGTTGTTGCCCGCCTTGGGCCGTTTGCTCGATGACAACCGCGTTCCTGGCCCGATGGAACGGCTTGAGGTCGTTGATTTCACGCCTGAAGCCATTCGACCCCAAATTCCGCGCATCGATCTAGTCGTCAATGCCACCTCGATCGGCATGCAACGGACCGATCCGCCTGCGTTGCCCCGGGAAATTTTGGCTCCGCATTTGGTGGTCTACGACACCGTCTATGTTGGCGGTCGGCACACCAAACTCATGGCGGCAGCAGAAGAAGCCGGGGGCAGCGCCGCCAATGGGCTCGAGATGCTGCTCTGCCAAGGGGCGCTGGCTTTCGAGATTTGGTTCGACCGCGAGGCCCCCGTCGAGGTGATGCGCAGAGGGCTGCTGGGGGAGGGATGAAAATGGCTGAAAACTTTTGCTTGCCTGCACGGATCAGCCGTGAGAATTTCCGGCCCTTTTCCTGAGGACCATTTCATGTCATACGCAATTATTCGAACCGGCGGCAAACAATACCGAGTCTCTGAAGGGGACATTCTCGACGTTGAAAAAATCAATGTTGAAGGGGATTCTGCCACATTCACCGATGTGTTGCTCGTGTCAGACGCAGCCGGGATCCGCACGGGATCGCCGATGGTGGCGGGGGCCACGGTGCAAGCCACGGTGGTGGAGCCCATTCGGAAAGCGAAAAAGGTGATCGCTTATAAATTCAAGCGCCGGAAGGGATACCATCGGACTGTTGGGCATCGCCGCCAACTCACCCGGGTGAAAATTTCCGCAATCGTTGGCTGAGTCGCGGAGAAATTATCTTCCAAGTTTTAACCTCAAACCTCTCTTCCACCATGGCACACAAAAAAGGGCAAGGCAGCGTCAAAAACGGGCGCGACAGCGTCAGCAAACGGCTGGGCGTGAAAAAGTTCGGCAGCCAAAGCGTGATCGCCGGTAACATCATCATCCGTCAGCGGGGGACGAAATTTCGTCCGGGCAGGAATGTCGGTCTCGGTCGCGATTACACGATTTTCGCCCTGGTCGATGGGGTGGTTCGGTTCGATCAAGATGGGCGACGGGTCAACGTCGACCCGTCCGAATCCCTAGCCAACTGATCCACCGAGTGTCCCCGGTCCGAGCTTGCTTGATCGATCCGCGTCGCACGCAAGCCGATCATGGACGGGAAACGATTTCCATCGTCTCGTCACCCATAGCAAGACCGTAGAGTCCAGCCTGACCCAAGGCTTTCTGAATGGGACCAGGGAGAGACCATGAAGCGAAAATCCCAATGAGCTCGCACTCCCCGTATTCCGGGTAGAAATCTGCCAACTCCTTGAGTGACGCGAGAAACCCTGGGATCTGCTCGATGGCAGGCGAGGATTTCACCTCGACAACGAGCACCTTCCCTCCGCCCGCGCAGACGATGTCGTATTCTGTCTCGCGCTTTTTGCCCAGGCGGTTCACCCGATGCGCACGCACCAACAGGTCCGTCCGTTCCCCCATGCCGAATTCGTCGCGGGCAATGCGCGGGATATTCGGAGCCACAATATCCTCAACTGTCGTCCCCATCTTGTTAGCGAGATCTCCCCACGCTTTATTCATCCGCTTACGATCACGCTCGGACTCCTCCTTAAACTCCCGCATTTCATCCTTAAACTCCCGCATTTCATCCTTAAACTCCCGCATCTGCTCCTTAAACTCCCGCATTTCATCCTTAAACTCCCGCATCTGCTCCTTAAACTCCCGCATTTCATCCTTAAACTCCCGCATCTCCTCCTTAAACTCCCGCATCTCCTTGGAGAGGGCCAAGAGTGACATTTCCGTTCGCATCTGCGCATGTGCCACCTCGGCCATGATCCCTTCAAGGCGGTCGACGCGTTCGGAAGTCCCAAGCATAGTGGAAACATGCTGGTCCCCCCACAAAATGCAAACGAGAACCGTTGCGTCGACCAACGGAAGGATCAGGCTCCGCTCGATCGCGGTCTGCCCCGTTCCGGCAGCCCCCTCTCCCGACATCGATCTAACATCACCCGCAGATGGTCGAGCGTTACCGGTTTGGCGAGAAAATCATCCATGCCCGCTGCCAGGCAGGCGGCGCGATCCTCAGAAAAAGCGTTAGCCGTCAACGCGACCACCGGCGTGCGTGGTTTTCCATGGGCGATCTCCCACTCCCGAATTCGACGGGTCGCGGTCAGCCCATCCATTTCGTCCATTTGGACATCCATGAAAATCAGGTCAAACGCGGAAGCCTCAACTTTGGCGCAAGCTTCCAGACCATTTACCGCGAGTTCAGCCGGGGTACCGAGACGTTTAAGCATCAAGCGCATCACCCGTTGATTGGTGGGATGATCTTCGACCACCAGCACCCGGAGCGGGCCTTCCAGCATGGGGGGAGAATCGGCAACGGCCAGCGGGAGATCCCTGGAGACTGGCAAGGTGGCCGGTTCCACGCAGGGGATCACTAGCCGAAATTTCGACCCTTTTCCTGGGTCACTCTCCACCTCGATCCGCCCTCCCATCAAATAAGCTAACCGTTGGCTGATCGCGAGCCCGAGTCCCGTTCCTCCGAACCGACGGGTCGTGGAGGAATCGGCCTGAACAAACGGCGTGAACAAACCGGCCATGACCTCTGAACTGATCCCGATTCCGGTATCCACGACGGCCAAATGCAGCTCGGTTCCATAGCATCCCGCTTCTAATCGGACCTGACCGGCCGAGGTAAATTTCACCGCATTCGAAAGCAAATTAAGCAGAATCTGTCGCAACCTGGCGCTGTCACCCACCAGCATTGCGGGGGGGGCGCCGATTTGTAGCACCAGTTCAATCCCCTTGCCGATGGCCGCAGGGCGGATCATCTCGACGCATTCTTCCAGCACAGGTCGAAGGGCAAATGGCAAGGTCTCAATTTCCAGGCGGTCCGCCTCAATTTTTGAATAATCAAGAACATCACTTACCAAATGGAGCAGCAACTTGGCTGAGGACCCAATGGTAGCCGCTTGCTCCCGCTGCTCATCGTTGAGAGGTGTGCGCTCCAGCAGCGAGGCCATCCCAATTACCGCGTTGAGGGGCGTGCGAATTTCGTGCGACATGGCGGCCAGGAAACCGGACTTGGCACGATTCGCTGCGTCGGCCGCGTTTTTTGCAAGCAGCAACTCTCGATACGCATCCTGGAGTTCCAGCCGCGAGCTAACCTGACCAGCCACGGTTTCCTGAAGAGAAATTTCATCCGCTAACCAGCTCGTGCGGGTGTGGCGACCGACGAAAGCCAGGGCTCCCCACGGTTTCCCGGCCACCTCAAGTTTAACCACGGAAATAGCCGGCGCTTTGGGTAGGCCGCAGGCCTCCAGGATCGCGGGATGATCGGCGGCGAACGTGGTGACACTGCTCCCATGCAATTCGGGCAGCCACTCGAGATGAGTCGCCAAGGCATCCATCACCGCTACCAGCGTCGTGCCGGGACGCACCCAACGACCCACCAATTCGCTAGCGGGCTTCGGAGCAGGCGAGAATCGGTAGGCAAGCGTGCCCGAGGAATTGGTCATTCCACCCACCAAATCAACCAAAGAACCCCAAGCCTCAGCCGACTCCAGGGGAGTGCGCAAGAGCAAGTTCCCGGTTTGCGCCAGGGCTTCCAAGTTTTTCTCGTATTGATATTGCCGAGTGATATCGCGAAAGCGCCAGAGGTACCCATGCAGCTTTTCCCCATCACGAATGGAAAAAAATTCGCGGCTCAGATAGCGACCATCAAAAGTCCGATACGTTTGGCTGCCCACCGGTTTCCCGTTCTTTACCGCCAGCTGGGCGGAATCGCAGAAGGCATCCGCCTGCTGAAACGTATCGGCGAGCAACTCCACGAGCGGGCGGGTGCCCGCCCGACCGATTTCTTCTCGATCGATGTCGAACATGCCGAGGAAAGCGGCATTCGCGAAGCTGGTATGCCGATCCTCATCTTCCACCAGCACGGCGTCGTCTATATTTTCGAGCAGGGTCGATAGCCGACTTCGCTGGGCGTTGGCCTCAATCACGCTGCGATCAAGTCGTTGCCTGCCTTCTTCAAGCAATTCCTCCCGCCCAATGGCCTGGGCAATGATCAGAAGACACTCGCGGAGATCGCTGGATCCTTTCTTTTGATCATCAGGAAAAACGACTCCAAGCGTGCCGATTGTATCTCCGGCGACCGCAAATTCCTGGTCCACATACGCGAATACCTCCACATCAGGCAGTCGTCCCGGTTCATGAATGGACTCAATGCCGAGCGCATTTTCGACGTAATAAAAAAGTTCCTCCTGCCGGATGATGTCGTAACAGAGGTAGCCGATTCCACTTTCCTCGGTCGAATCCCCCCCGACCCCGGAGGCTTGCACCCGACTCCCATCAACGCGCAGGTAAAACGCCGAAGTCCCTTCGAAAATCTCTAACCCCAAACGGGTCAGAGTTTCCAAATTCGTCTGCCAATGATCGCCCAACGCAGCCAGCGTGTCGTTGATCAATTTCAGCCGGTTGCGCTGCGCGGCGATTGCTCGTTCCGCTTCCAGCCGACCGGTGACTTCTTGTTCAATCGCCATGAACCCCGTGCAAGTCCCATCTTCGCCTAGCAACGGTTGACATTCAATCGCCACCCAGTAGGGCTGTCCACTGCGGGTGTGATTGATCACCGTTTCGGAAAACGGTTGGCGCGTGCTGATAGCCTCCCGCATCCGGCGGTCGGCCTCCGCATCCACATCCTGCTTTTGCAATACCGAGCCTGGAGAGCGACCCCGCACCATATCAAGGGAATACCCCGTGATCCGCTCGAAGCCCGTGTTGACCCATTCAATCCGACCGTCCGTGTCAGTAATCACCACCGCGTTGCTGGTGCGTTCTGCCACCAGCGCCAACCGCCTCGCCTCCTCCCGACTCCGGCGCGCCTCTTCCGCAGAAGCCATCAGAGCGGCGTCGGAGCGTAGAGAAAAGAGATTGATCATAAACGATCCGGCTGCGAGCAGCATCATGAGCAGCGCTCCCCCCATGACTCCCTGGCGGAGGCGGGCCAATTCTAAATTCCAATGCCGAGCACTTCGGTCGAGCCCCAACAACAGCATTTCCTTGCCACCACGGATTGGGGCGAGGCCGGAAACCCAAACGCCCCATTGGTCCTCATAAGGCCCGTGCGTGAATCCGTGCGGAAAGGCTTCCGGATGAAGAAACGCCTGAGATACCTGGGCCGGGGCATCTTTATAAACATCGCCCGCAGCCGATTCATCCTTCGATCCGACTGGTTCAGAGTCTGCCAAGAAGAGAACCTTTCCCTCTCGTTCGACCATCACATAAGCAAATCGATAGCCGCTCCCTGCCTGGGCAAGCGCAGCCAATCGGCGTTTCAGCTCGATGTAAGTCGGGGCCGCAAGATCTTCGTCAGAGCCTTTCAACGATCCCGCAAGGCCTTCTCCCAAGGCAGCGGCGGCAAGACCCGCCTCATTGGCCAGATCTACCCGGCGGACGTCATCAGCAAAGCGACTGACCCGATCCGCGACTGGCCAGCCGCCCAACAAGACCCCCAGCAAGACAAGCAGAATCCCCCCTTCCCGCCTCGAATAAAGTCGGGCTCGGTCAACCGGCACATGGTCAACCTGAGCCTGGTGAAAAATTCGCCAGGCCCCAACCAAACCAAGCAAAGAACCAGTGGCCATCCAAAGAATCCGGACACCATTCTGATCCAGAGGTAGCAGGTTGGCCTGCAGATCATAGATCGAAATGGGGCGCGGCACCCAGGCCCATGCCACCAAGCCGAGGACGGCCACCCATTTCCATGGCCCCCCGCCCAAACCCCTACGAACCAGCACCGGCAACCCCAACGTGCCGACCACAGCCGTGACCCAGCCAGCATGCACTCCCAGAAGCAAGGCCATCGGTATGAGAAAACCGCCCGCTGTCCGATATCGCTTCGGCACCAAACACCACACGATGGATGCCGCAGCGGTTCCTTCGAAAAAGGCAGCTCCCGCCCTCTCCCAGCCGGGGGCTACTTGATGACAAAACAAAAATTCCCAGCTAGCAGCCACGGCCATCCCAGCGGGAAACAGGGCCAGAGCGTTCGGTAACGACGGCGGTTTTTTGACCGACGAAGGCTGCCCAGCCAGGAAAGCCCCAGTGAGCAAAAGAAGCATGGCCGAGATAAAGGTTAGATAATCCACACCCCTCCTCGGTCACCTTTTCCTTCTGCAAAGAGACCATTGCTTCGGGTGTTCATATTAAAGCGTCAGCTTTCTCTCCGTCGAATGTAATGGAGATAACGGGTGAGCCGACATTTTTGAGGAAATCACAATCGCCGCCATATTGAGAAGCCGATGCGACCATACTTCCGGAACGCTTTCTCATCCATGAAAACATGACCCTGGGTAGCCCCCGAACACTTCTCCGGACATTTTTCAAGAGCAGCGCATCTCCCGTCGCCCTCTGCTTCCGCCCGAGATGCGCTCGTCTCCTCCCTTGCCAAAGGATGCGAATTGCAAACCAGCCAAAACGGCGGCACCTTTTTAATTCGTGTTAAATTCCCTCCCAGACGCCAATGCTCGCAGCCTCAAGATTAAGGTGGAGCATGACCGTCTGGATGCCGCCTCCGCCAAGGACCTGCGGAACCTTCTGGTCGGTCATCTTGGTGAGGGAGTGGATCAACTGGAAATTGACCTGGGCCAGGTCCGCGTCCTCGACAGCTCGGGAGCCGGGGCGCTCGTCACCCTTTTCCGGCATTTTCAAGGCCAGGGACGGATTACGCTCCGAAACGCACGTGGGCAGGTTCTCACCCTCCTGCTGGCTCTCCAGCTCGACCGGGTATTTCAAATCGTATCGGATTGACCGGGGCTAAGCGATTGGTTCCTCGTTGAGGGCAGCCTCCTCCCCCTCTTCCTCGCGAACAACCGGAGCGATGTCCTGAAGCCGTTCCCCAGAGCGCAAATTGATCAGCTTCACCCCCATGGTCACTCGACCGATCGTCCGAATTTCTTTCACTCGCGTCCGAACCATCTGACCTTTATCGGTGATCAACATGAGTTCATCTTGTTCCTGGACGGTGAGGGCGTTGACGACATAGCCGGTTTTATCCCCGACTTTCATCGTGATAATCCCTTTGCCACCGCGGGATTGGAGTCGGTATTCGTCGAAAGGTGTTCGCTTCCCGATGCCAGTGGATCCCGCAACCAAGAGGGTAGCATGGCTACCCAGATCAACGAGGGCGGTGGCGACCACGTAATCGCCGGGAGCTGGGCGGATGCCCCAGACGCCCACCGTATCGCGGCCTTGGTCACGGAGCTCTTCTTCGCTGAACCGCAGACTCATGCCCCCGTGAGTGATCAAGATCACCTCGTTTGAGCCATTGGTCAGTTTCACATCGATTAGCTGATCCCCTTCTTCGATCTTGATGGCAATGATCCCGCCCCGCCGAACATTCGCGAAATCACTGAGGTTTGATTTTTTCACGATCCCCGAGCGGGTGCCAAAGAGCACGTGCATACCAGGATCCCAGGTCTCGTCAACGGCGGCGGCTCCCACGCCCGATGTTTTTGAGGGGATCCGCATGGTGGCCGCGACCCGTTCGTCCGAGCGAAGTTCCAGCAAGTTAGCAATCGAACGCCCTTTGGAGGTGCGACTCATCTCTGGAATCTCATAAACCCGCTCCACATAACAACGCCCGGTCTGCGTGAAGAACATCAAGTAATCATGCGTCGATGCCGTGAACAGATGTTCCACAAAATCCCCCGGTTCATCCTCCGTGACAGCATCCCGCGTGGTCATCCCAATGACTCCCCGACCGCCCCGACGCTGCGAACGATAAGCGCTGACCGCGATTCGTTTAATAAAGCCTTTATGGGTGATCGTGATAATGCACCCCTCGTTGGCGATCAGATCCTCCATGTTAATTTCCCCTTCGTCGGGGACAATCTGAGTCAGACGGGGATTCCCATGTTTCTTCTGAATCTCGCGGAGCTCCTCCTTGATGATCCCGAAGACCCGTTCTTCACGGGCGAGAATGTCCAAAAGATCTTTGATCGTCTTGAGCAGCTCGTCGTATTCACCTTTGATTTTGTCCCGTTCCAGCCCGGTTAATCGATACAGCTGAAGGTCGAGCACCGCGTCCGTCTGCCGCTCGGTTAGAGCATAAAAACCATCGCTGACCCGTTGTTCATCCCGGACGAGAATCCCAAGTCCTTCCACCGTTTCCCGACTCCACTGGAGAGCCATTAACTTGACCTTCGCTTCGTCGCGACTGTTTGAACCCCGGATAATACGGATAAAATCGTCTAGATTCGAAAGCGCGACGAGGTAGCCCTCGAGCACCTCGGCCCGACGCTCAGCTTCACCTAGCAAATAGCGGGTCCGTCGCAGCACCACTTCGCGTCGGTGCTCGATAAAGCAGGTGATGGCCGCTTTGATCGATAGCATCTTCGGTTTGCCATGATCAATCGCGAGCATGGCGACCGAAAATGAGGATTCGAGCGCGGTATGTTTGTAGAGATTGTTAATGACGACCTTCGGATTAGCATCGCGTTTGAGCTCAATCACCAAGCGAGTCTTCTCGTCGGACTGATCCCCGACATAAGAGATGTCGGTGAGAATCTTGTCATTCACCAACGAAGCAATTCGCTCCACGAGAGTCGCGCGATTGACGCCATACGGGATTTCCGTCACCACGATTTGCTCGCGGTTGCCCTTCATCTCTTCGACTACCATTTTCCCGCGTACCTTGACGGACCCCTTGCCGGTTTCAAAATACGATTGAATCCCGGTCGTGCCGCAGATCATACAACCGGTGGGGAAGTCAGGCCCCTTTACATATTCGCGCAATTCCGGGATGGTAATATCGGGTTGATCGATTTGGGCGCAGATTCCATCGATGACTTCCGAAAGGTTGTGCGGCGGGATATTGGTCGCCATCCCGACGGCAATCCCGGTTCCGCCATTGACGAGGAGGTTAGGAAAAGCGGCGGGGAAAACGACGGGTTCGGAGAGCGTTTCATCGTAGTTGGGAATGAAATCAACCGTCTCCTTGTCCATATCGGCCATGAGAGCGGCCCCGAGTGCCCGGAGGCGGGCTTCGGTATATCGCATGGCAGCAGGCGGATCGCCTTCGACCGAGCCGAAATTGCCCTGCCCTTCGACGAGCATCTCGCGCATCGCCCACGCTTGGGCCATGTGGACGAGTGTGGGATAGACGGCTTGGTCGCCGTGCGGATGGTATTTCCCGATGGTTTCCCCAACGATACGCGCGCACTTCAGCGGTTTGCGAACGGGCGTGATGCCCAATTCGCTCATCGCAAAAAGAATCCGGCGTTGCGAGGGTTTTAACCCGTCG
This sequence comes from uncultured Chthoniobacterales bacterium, assembly GCA_964608775.1. GTDB lineage: Bacteria > Verrucomicrobiota > Verrucomicrobiia > Chthoniobacterales > CAZSPO01 > CAZSPO01. The sequence goes on from CAZSPO010000028.1 coordinate 10,151, forward strand.
CGCGCATCAGGCAGGGCGCGGGAAATGATAACAGACATCGAGTAGTCGAGGAACGACTTCGACATCTCTTCGGCCACATTGACCTTCTCGACTTTTTCGTTGGCAGTATACACGGGAAGCGGGGCGGAATTTGGAAGTTAAATAGAAAAGTTAGAACCGAGGAGCGATTGCGGAAGGAAGGCTGGAAATGTCAGACATCAAGCCGGGCGTTGAGGGCGTTGTCTTCGATAAATTGCCTCCTCGGCTGTACGACATCACCCATTAAGATGGTGAACATCCGGTCGGCTTCCAACGCGTTATTTTCATTGAGATCGACCTTCATCAGTTTGCGGTGGTTGGGATCCATGGTTGTTTCGAAGAGTTCCTTGGGATTCATCTCGCCCAGGCCCTTGAACCGCTGAATCGAGAGCCCCTTTTTCCCAATCTCGAGCACCGTGGCAAAAATTTGTGGAATGGAAAAAATCGGATGCGTCATTTGGCGTTCGCCCTCGCCTTCGACCAATTCGAAGAGCGGTTCATCGGCGGCGGCATAGTGCTCAATCCGCAAGCCTTTCATTCCCAGTTCATCGATCAGTTTCTGCACGGCGTTTGATTCGTGGAGTTCCACCAGACGAGCGCGGCGTCGAAGCCCGACGGTCTTCCTCGCTACAGGGCTACCGTTGGTGCCGTTCTCCGTCGGCTCTTCCTCTTCCACCTCAAAAAGTTTCAGATCGAGATTGGCTTCATGAAACTGGCGCAACGCTTCTTCGTTAGAGAAATAATGCGCTCGCTCTTCGTTGCCTTCCCGAACAATCACCAGATATTCAGGCAGATTGTTGGAGCTAGGATCGCGATGACTAAGATAGGTCTCGAACTCACCGCCGTGACGTCGAATAGCATCGCTCAGTTTCGAAAGTCGTTCGAGCAACACCAAGATATCTTTGAGCTGCGCAGCAGAAATCTCTTTTTTATCGGCTAAATTACGTAACTTCACATCCTCGGCCCCCAAATCGATCAGGATCTTGTTTAACTGGGGGTCGTCATCCACATACTGCTCTTTCTTCCGACGCTTGATTTTATAAAGCGGCGGGCAGGCGATATAGACATTGCCATTGCGAACAAGTTTGGGCATTTGCCGATAGAAAAAGGTCAGGAGCAAGGTGCGAATGTGCGAGCCGTCCACATCGGCATCGGTCATGATAATAATCCGACCGTACCGAAGTTTTTCGAGATTGAACGCCCCTTCTTGATCGCCATCCCCAATCCCCGTGCCGATGGCGGTGATCATGGTCTGAATTTCGGTGTTCTGCAAAACCTTATCCAGCCGGGCTTTCTCGACGTTGATCAGCTTCCCGCGGATCGGGAGGATAGCCTGATACCGCCGGTCCCGCCCCTGTTTGGCTGAGCCGCCTGCCGAGTCGCCTTCGACAATGTAAAGTTCGGTGAGGGCAGGATCTTTTTCCGAGCAATCGGCTAGTTTACCCGGGAGACCCCCACCGGTCAGCGCACTTTTCCGGACGGTTTCGCGCGCTTTCCGTGCCGCTTCCCTGGCCCGGGCGGCCATGAGAGCTTTTTCAATGATTTTTTTCCCAACGTTCGGGCTGATCTCGAAATGATGCATCAACCCTTCATAGGCAATCGAGCCGGCGATGCTGTCCACCTCCGGACTGATGAGCTTGACCTTCGTCTGCGATTCGAATCGGGGATCGGGATGTTTAATCGAGACCACGGCCGCGAGCCCTTCCAAGACGTCGTTCCCGGTGATCGGAGGATCTTTGTCTTTCAACAACGCGTTATTCTTCGCGTATTGATTGATTGCCCGGGTGAGCGCCCCACGGAAGCCGCTGGAATGCGTGCCGCCATCCGGGTTGGGAATCGCATTGGTATAACAAAAGAGCTGCTCGTTAAATGCGTCCGTGTAATGCAACCCGATTTCTACCATGATTTTGTCTCGCGACCCACGGATCATGATCGGTTTCGGATGCACCGTTGATTTGTTCTCCACGAGCCGGAGCACGAAATCTTCGACTCCTTTGGGATGGTGGACTTTGACCGGCTTCGCTCCCTCGATTCGTTCGTCGAGAAAGCTGAAGCTGAGTGGGGCATTGATATAGGCCAGGTCGTTGAGACGGGTCAGCAGCCGCTCAGGCTTGAACTCGGTCGTCTCTTGGAAGATCTCCGGGTCGGGCATGAAGGTGATGAGGGTGCCGGACCGTTTGCTATCTTTCAGCTCTGTGACGACATGCAGCTTATCCTTAGTCACCCCGCGCTCGAACGACATGGCATGCACCTTGCCATCGCGCATCACCTCGACCTTGAACCATTCGGAGACGGCGTTGACACATTTGGCTCCGACCCCGTGGGTGCCACCTGAATATTCGTAGTTGCCCTGGCCATATTTACCGCCGGAATGGAGGCGGGTGAGGACGAGTTCGACCCCTGGGATGCCCTCTTCCTTGTTAATATCGACCGGGATTCCGCGTCCGTTATCCCGGATCGAGATCGAACCATCCACATGAATGGTCAGGTCGATATGGGTGCAGTAGCCGGCCAGGAATTCGTCGACAGAATTGTCGAGCACCTCGGAAACACAATGGTGAAGGGCACGCTCATCGGTGCCCCCTATATACATCCCTGGTTTTTTCCGAACGGCTTCCAACCCCTTGAGGGAGGAAAGATCATCAGCGGTATAGCCGGTTTTAAGCGACTTTTCAGGGGCTTGCGGGAGTGGGGTAGATTCGACGTCTTCCATGGGCGGTCGAGAAACGGGCAAATAAACGAGGTGTCCGTCTCCGTGGGGGGACGGCTTCACCATTGAACGAGCACTTTAGACATGCCGATGAATGCCAGCAACCTTTTTTTAGCCGTCGCGCGACTGGCAACCCCAACGGAATGGGGTTCAAGACCCGGAGCACCCCAACAAATTGTGGCGTCACCATCCCGATCCATCCCGATCCAGCCAGATCACGCGCGGTCTGATGAAGCCGTCCTTTCGAGTTTGCCAGATCGGAACGGGTTGGCGAACGGCCTTTTGCTCCATTTGCTCTTGCCCCAATGCGGGGGGACTGGGAAATTCAACGCCATGGATTCCCCCAACTTGCTTTTCGTCTTCGCCGACCAGTGGACCTACTGGGCGCTCGGCTGCAACGGCAACCCGGAGGTGCGCACCCCACGCATCGACCAATTTGCCGCAGAATCGGTCAATTGCATCAATGCCATTTCAAGCTGCCCCGTTTGCACGCCAGCCAGGGCTTCTCTTCTCACGGGTCTGCGGCCCGACCGGCACGGTCTTTTTATTAACGACGCCCCCCTGGATCCGAGTCTGCCGAGTTTCGGCAAACATTTCGCTGCTGCAGGTTATGACACGGCTTACGTGGGGAAGTGGCATGTGAACGGCCACGGTCGCAGTGTTTACATCCCCCCTGAACGCCGACATGGTTTTCGCTATTTTAAAGCGCTTGAGTGCACGCACAATTATCCGAAATCCCGCTATTTCGACAACGACGACGCCACCCCCCGTTTCTGGGAAGGTTACGATGCATTCGCTCAGACCGACGACCTGATCGGTTGGATGCAAAACCGGGAGGACGACCATCAGCCATTCTGCGCCGTGCTCTCCTGGGGGCCGCCGCACAATCCCTACGAGACCGCGCCGGAAGCATACCGGCTCGGCTACGATCCGGCAGCCCTCACCCCGCGAGACAACGTGCCCGAGGCGGACCAGCCGCGTTGTCGTGAAATTCTCGCTGGGTATTACGCCCACTGCGAGGCCCTTGATACCGCCTTCGGCCGGTTGTTGGACGCCATTGATGCCATGGGTTGCCGCGACAACACAGTGGTGGTCTTTACGAGCGATCATGGCGACATGCTTAAATCCCATGGCATGATCGAAAAGCAGTGCCCATTCGAGGAGTCACTCCGGATCCCCTACCTCATTCGCGCCCCCTGGGTGTTGCCAGCCGGCACGGTGAATCGGACGGTGATTGAATTCGCCGACAGTTGGCCCACGCTCGCCGGTCTCTGCGGTTTACCGGATCACGAGCCGATCCAAACCAAGGACCAAAGTGCCCACCTGATCGCCGGCACGGTTCCCGATGAGAATGCCGGGCTTTATGCGAGCTACGTGCCGTTCGCAACATGGATTCAGCAACAAAACATCCCCGAATTGTTTCGCGCACGGGAAGCCCGGGGGCTGCGGACGGAGCGCCATCTCTATGTGGAATCGCTGGAGGGGCCGTGGCTGCTTTACGATTGCCAGGAAGATCCGTATCAAATGCAGAATCTGGTGGACGCCCCTGCTTTCACATCCCTCCGCGAAGAGCTGGCCACCCGGCTGAAAGCGAGGCTGGCAGACGAGAAAGATAACTTTTTACCGTGCAAAAATTACATCACGCAATGGGGCTATCAGGTCGATGAAATGAATGCGATCCCAACCGGGAATTGGACCGATAGGAGCGCTCTCTCCGCGCCAAAATCCTGAGGGATCGCAGGCGCAGGACTTTGTCGTTCCCGTCTTTCCCGCCCCGCTCGGCCCGACCAACCCGATCATCTCCCCAGGGCGCACATCGAAGCTAATCCCCTTCAGAATCAGCCGAACCGGGTCATAGCCAAATGTCACATTCTCAAAGACCACCCGACCTGCCACGGGATCCAGCCGGACCGGTTCCCTGGCCATTCGGGCAGGGCTTCGGGCTGGTCGGTGTAACGCCGAATGGAACTTCGAGCTAGTTCGAGTTTTAACATAGCAAAATGGCAGCATCGATTGGCACTCACTTAAGGCAAGGTTTGGGATGTTGCCGTGGATTCCACCATGATCGACGAGAAACCGTGAGGACAGCAGGGGGGCGGACTCGCACAAAACCGTCGGAATTTTTGCCCCGCCTGGATTTATCTGGGCTAAGGGTCGGGAGAGAGAAAAAGGCTCCGGATAATGACGATTTGCAGGGGGTTAGCTTCGCCGGGGCGTCGGACGAGGAGGGTGACGGGGGTGCCGATTTCTCCCCGGATCCGGGTGATGACATCGGGGAGCGGCTGGCCGATGGCGGGAAGGCCGTCGACTTGGAGGAGGCGATCCTGTTCGCGGAGACCGGCTTGTTCAGCGGGGGCTCCGGGGATAATGAGGTTAAAGATAATTTCTAGCGTCGCGGGATCTTGACGCAACCCGGCTCCGATGCCGACGGGGGGCGCTTCGAGGGGGGCCTCCGGCTGAGCGAAGGCGGAGGCTCCAGCGAAAAGCAGCGAGAGCAGGGAGAGGGAGAACCAAGGCATCCCAACGTTTCAGGGCAGCGAACGCAGAATGCAACAGGAGAAACGAGCCTGGCTCAGGGCCGTTTGGGGCTTGGCAGGTGAGCGGCGCGTGCGGCTGAGGGGCTCAAGCCGAATTGTTTTTTGAATTGTTTACTAAAGCTGAAGAGATCGGGAAAGCCGATCGCCTCGGCGATTTCGGAGATATTCAGGGTCGTTTCCCGGAGGAATTCAGCGGCGGCATCCAGACGTTTGCGGGCGAGCCAGAGCCGGGGAGAAAGACCGTAGGTCTGTTTGAAGAGAATGCGGAAATAGGCCGGGTTGAGACGGAGCGCCTGGGCGAGCCGGGCGGGGGCGAGGCGGTGATGATGGCGGAGGGCGATATCTTCGAGTTGCTCGCACTGATAAGGTTCGAGGCCGGAGCGGGGGGTTGGGTCGAGTGGACAGCGGGCGGTTTCCAAGGCAAACGCAGCCAGCAAGGCTCGCAAGCGGATTTCGCGAAAGGGTTGGGTCGAGTGGAATTCCCG
>CAZSPO010000029.1:0-12359 GCA_964608775.1 uncultured Chthoniobacterales bacterium
TTCTTTCCAAAAGGCTTCCGCCCAGATCTTGGTCATGGAAAAGAGGGTCATGATTCCCACCGCCAGTGAGATCCCCACGATCACCCAGGCTTCCACGGAAAAGCCGGCCTGAACCAAGGTTAGCTTGGCCCAAAATCCCGAAAGCGGAGGCAACCCGGCCAGCGCGATGGCCGAGAGAAAAAAGAGGGTGGCCAAGCCGGGATCCCGTGTGTAAAGGCCACCCGTTCTCTTCAGATCCGTGGTGCCACACCGTTTTTCGATCAGGCCCGCCACCAAAAAGAGGTTCGTTTTTGCCACCATGTTATGGATCACAAACAAGATCACGCCGCCCAATGCGAGGGGGGTAAAAAAAGCGAGCCCCATGATCATGTAACCAATCTGGCTGACGATGTGAAAGGAGAGAATGCGTTTGATCTCAAAATGGGCCGCCGCTCCGAGCACGCCGACCACCATGGTAAAGCCAGCCACCCAGGGAAGCACGCTGCCGAGCAGGGTGCCTTCGAGTTCAAAGACCAGGGTGAATACCCGCACGATGGCGTAGACGCCTACTTTTGTTAGCAGCCCGGCGAACAAAGCTCCAATTGCAGCCGGCACGGTATGATAGGCGGCTGGCAACCAAAAGAAGAAGGGAAACAAAGCCGACTTGATGGCGAACGCCACAAACAAGAGGACCGCCGTCGTCTCAACCAGCTGTCGGTCCGGTTCCGCCGCTATTTTCGCCGCTAAATCCGCCATGTTTAGGGTCCCCAATTTCCCGTAGAGCAGCCCGACCCCAATCAGGAAGAGCATGGAGGCCACAAGATTCAGGGCGACATACTTTAGCGCCCCCTCCAATTGTTCCCGCTTACGGCCAAGGGTGAGGAGCACAAACGAGGAGAGCAACATGACCTCAAACCAAACATACAAGTTAAATAGATCCCCGGTGAGCAGCGAGCCATTTACTCCCAGTAACAATAAGAGGGTCAGCGGATGGTAGAAAGCGCCTTGTTCGTCCGCACTCAATTGGCGACACGCATAGAAGCCGACGAGGAACGCCACGCCGTTACAGGCGACCAGCATCAAGGCACTGAAGAGATCCGCCACCAGAGCGATCCCGTAGGGTGCGGCCCATCCTCCGGCTTCCAACACCAGGATCCGCCCGTCCAACACGCATGCCAGCAACAAGATCGAAGCAAGGAGGGCGAGCCCCATCGCAGCCAAAGCAATGCGCTGTTGCCAGCCCAGACGGCTTCGGACCAGGAGACATGCGGCGGCTCCCAAGATCGGCAGGATAAGCAGGGCGGCAATGAGATTGACTTCGCTCATGACTGATCCGTCCGATTGAAGGCATTCAGATCATCTTCCCCCAGCTCCCGGTTCGCCCGGTAAACCAAGGCTAATAAGAAGGCAATAAAGCCAAACCCAATCACAATGGCCGTCAACACCAGGGCCTGGGGGAGCGGATCGGCAAACACGCCTTCCATCATCTTCTCCCCCTCAGCAATCACGGGCGGTCGGCCTGCCAATAATCCCGCCGCTGTGAACACCAGCAGATTCGCCCCCTGACTCAACAGGATAAATCCCACCGCCAGACGCACCAGACTCCGGCGTAGCAAGCAATAAACCCCCGCTGCAAAGAGCACCCCAATCAAGATGGCCAAAAGACTTTGCATCAGTCCAAATCCTCCAGATTAAAAATCACCCCGGTGGAAAAGCCGGCGACTGTCAGAAAGACGCCGACATCAAACAGAAGCGGGGTGCCCAGATGCACCGTTCCCAAACCGGGCAGGGTAAAAGTCGGTAGCCACATGCCGCCAAAGAAAATACCCTCTCCCACCAGCCCGATGATCGACGCCCCCGCCGCTGCCGCCAAACCCAACGCCATCAGGGTCACTGGAGTAATTCGCAACCAGCGCCGTCCGGTCTCGACCCCTTCCGCCAGTGAGAGCAAGACAAACGGGGCCGACGCGAGCAACCCGCCGATGAATCCGCCCCCTGGCAGATGATGCCCCCGATAGAGGGCCGTGAACGCTAGCAAAAGAAGCGGGAAGAACAAGGCGCGTGCCGCCAACCGTAGAATGAGCGAGTTCATTTCGGCCCCTCCCGTTTTTTCTCTTTGCCTCCCCGCCGCGCTAACATCAGCACCCCGATGGCGGCGATTGCCAGCACGAGAATTTCCCCAAACGTATCGAGCGCCCGGAAGTCGACGAGGATCACATTGACGATATTTCGGCCTTTCGCTTCGGAATAAGACCATTCGGCAAGTTGATCGGAAATCGGATGGGCAAACTGCACTTGCTGCGCCTTCATCACGAGGAGGGTGATCACCCCGCCCACCCCGCATGCAAAGACCGCGTCGCGAATGCGGATCGCCCGCTCAGAAATCGTGCGGAACACCGGCAACCGGTAAACGACAAACATGAATAGGACCACGGTGAGGGTCTCGACAAGGATCTGGGTAATGGCGAGATCGGGCGCGCTGTAAATCACATACAAAACCGCCGATCCAAGCCCGACGACCCCCACGGCCAGGAGCGCCGTCAAGCGCGACCCGGTGAAGGCGGCAACCACGGCAGAGGCAGCCATGGCCAGGATTAATAGGAAACCCGGCCACGACCAGCGCGTCCAGTCTGGCTCCGGCCCCTGCCATTGCCAAAGTGGCACGATTAATAACAACATGGCCGTGCCCAGCGTAATCAGCAGGTAATTCGAAAGATACCCGCTTTGAAAAAATCGGGTCTGCACGCGGGCTAGGGCGAGCATTCCTTCGAAACCTTTGTCGTAACATTTCTCAGCTCCCCACCAGCGGTTTGGCTCGGCCTCCTCCGACCAACGCCAGAATCGGTCGCGGACATAGTAGAAGAAGAACCCGCCTGCCATTGTCAATCCGCTCATTAATAGCGGCAGATTAAATCCATGCCAAAGCGCCAGCTTGAGTTCCCCAGGTCCACCCGTAAGAGCGGCCACTGCCGGGCCGAGCAACGGCTTTTCCAAGCGATCAGGGAACAAACCGAGCGCAAGCCCCAGCAGGGCTAGCAGGAGCGGGGGAGCCCAAAGCGATATCCCTCCCTCGTGCGGCGTCCGTGGCGTGGCCTGGGTCGACTTGCCAGTGAAGGGATGCAGGCCCGCTTGCAAGGCCAGTGCCATTAACATCATGTTTGTTAGAATCGCCGCACCGACCACCCATTGAAACGCCCCTTCCATTGCGAGCCCGCTCTTGTATGCGTATTCCTTCCCCAGAAATCCGAAGAACGGCGGGAACCCCGACTGGGAAAGAGCCGCAAGCAGGGCGGCGGCTCCGGTGAGCGGCATGGCGGTCCGTAATCCCCGCAACAATCGGACGTCACGAGTGCCGGTGCCATGGTCAATCCCCCCGGCGGTCATGAATAAGGCCGCTTTATACAAGGCATGGCCCAACAGAAAAATCATCGCCGCCTGCAACGCCTTGGCCGTTCCCAAGCCGATTAACATTGTCAATATCCCGAGCACACTCAACGTAGTAAACGCTAGGATCCGCTTCAAATCATGCTGCACCAATCCGAGCGCGGCCCCCACGAGCATCGTCGCCGCTCCGAAACTGACGAGGGTCACCTGCCATAAATCAGTTCCGCCCAGCGCGGGGGTGAGTCGCGCCATCAGATAGATGCCCGCCTTCACCATCGTGGCCGAATGGAGAAACGCACTCACCGGCGTGGGCGCTGCCATGGCATTAGGCAACCAAAAGTGAAAAGGAATCTGCGCCGACTTGGTGAAAGCGCCCAGCAAGATCAGCGTCACGATAGCCGGATAGAAGGGGCTGGCCGTGAGGGTCTCCCCCATGGCGAGCAGCGGCCCGATCTCGTAAGTTCCCGCGACATTCCCGAGCAGCACCAAGCCGGCCAAGAGGGCAAGCCCCCCCAGCCCGGTTACCAGCAGGGCTTGAAGCGCTTTTTTCCGGGCGGCAGCATCCTCATGGTGAAATCCGATCAGCAAATACGAACTCACGCTCGTCATTTCCCAGAAGACAAAAAGTGTGATCAAATCCCCCGCCAAAACCAGTCCCAGCATGGCTCCCATGAAAAGGAGTAGCACCCCATAAAACCGATGGCGCTTTTCATTCCCATGTAGATAGCCCCCTGCATAAATCAACACGAGGGCACCGATGCCGAGGATCAACAATGCGAAAAGCAAACTCAAGCCATCCAGTCGAAACCCAAGCATGACTCCCAAAGTCGGCACCCAAGAGATTTGGGTTTCGAGCCAGAGCCCGTGGTCGGCCAACTCGGAGCGATTCACCTGGGCCACCAGCCAACCGAGGCTCAGCAACGGAGCCGCAGCCAGCCACCACCCGGCATGCAGAGTTCGGCGGCTCACCCAAGGCGCAGCCAAGGCCGCGAAAAATAGGATGAGAATGGGGCTGATGAGGCTCATGAATCCGAGTCGTTGACTGACTCTTCGATTTTCGGCCCTTCCCCGGACCTCAAAAATGCACCCGAATTACCGGCGAGAGCCAGGCGGCGGCTTGGGCACTGAGAACCAATGGGTGCCAGAAGCGGTTTCCGAATCGCTGGGCTCTGAAAAGTCGGCAGCGGGTTTAACCCGAGCAGCCCATTGCTTCCGGTCGATGCGGGTTTCAATAAGGGCGCTGATGGCAGGATCCCTTTCAATGCGCTGATGGGGCGGGGTGAGCCGACCAATCAAAAAATCGGCAACCGCCATCTCCGCGAGGAACTGGGTCAACCCTGGATCTGCGGCAGGATCCCATCTGCCCTCAGCTTGGAGCGCCGCCAACCAATCGACCCGAGCCCTCGCCGCCTCCGCCCGTTTCAATTGGCTGACCGGGCCGAAAAATCTTTGCCAAAGTGGGGTGGCATTCTGCTCCCGGACAAGCGCTTCATGCAGCTCCCGCATGGCCTGCCACTCAGTCCGCTGTTTTGCGTTCCAATAATATTCGAAAAATGCGGGTCCCGGGGGGAGCCCCGCCAAGAGCATAGCCGCTTCGGGACTCCTCGGCGCTCGACCCGCTGCAGCCAACTCCAAAAGGCGCCCCACGACGACACGATAGCCCTGTCGGGCGAGCGCCTGATCCTCGGCGAAAGGGGATTGTGCGAGCAGTCGACAAAGCCCCAACGCTTTCGGACGCAACGTAGGGTCAGCGGTTTCCCCCTCCCCTTCCCGCAACAATAGGTGGAGCAGGGTAAGCCATTCCTCCTGCAAATCCGTCATTGGAATATCACGCCGCCAGTCCGGGAGATCCATTCCGCCTTGCAATGCCTGGATCACCTCCGGCACCGGAATCATCTGACCAGGGGCGGCTGATTCGGCAAAAGAGGAGGGCCTCTCGCCATGGGCATTCGCTTCCAGCCAAATCCGCGCCTCCCGATCCCGGAGGAGTTTGAGGGCGGCGAGCACGGCAGGCGCTGCGTTCGTCTGAAAGGCCCCGGTTGCAGGCGGGAGCAGACTCTCGGGATCGACCGCTACCAGGGAGGCCAACAGCCGGTCTTCACTCCGCTTGACATCAAAAAGCCGGTAGCCCATGAGCGCCGCAAGGGGGAGCAACAAAAGCGCCATGCCCCCAAGCGCCACGGGAATGGGGGCCGGTTGCCGAAGGCGTTCCCCGAGCAGCTGCAGAGCCGTCAGTCGACGGAACCCGTAGCTTCGGTATTGTTTACCCTGCCGCAACATCCAGCCAAAAGCGGTGGTCAAAAATGCGGGCTCTTCCATCAACCACGGTTCGCTTCCCGCCGCCTGCACCGCGCGCAACACCCGGACCGTATGCCAATCGAGCCAAACCTGCACAAGGAGGAGAATGGCGAGCGCCGTCAGCCATGGCGATTCCATCCCGAGCCAGGCAGGCAGCAGTCCGACCCCCGCCGCCACAATTCCCCCCACGGGCCGCAAGACGGGGAAGCGCCGAAACCACAATAAATCCCAGATTCGCCCTCCATCAAACGGGGCGAATGGCAACAGTTGGCAAAGATTAAAAAACAACCCGAACCCCGCCGTTTGCAACACCCAAATCGGCGGGCTTTCCCAGAGCACCAGCACCGCAAGGGCCAGCAGAATCCCGGGCATCGGTCCCAGAATGAGTGCGAAAAACTCGCGCCACGGCGTCAGTCGGCCTTCTTTTCCGGTCGTCATCGCCCCGAGAAATGGGAGGATCAAAATCGAGAAGTCATGGCACTTCGCCAGACGCATTCCCAACAAATGCCCGGCCTCATGAAGCCCCAAGACGAGGAGCACCGCGACGAATGAACCCTCCGTAAAAGGCACCCCAAAGCCCGCAAAAAAAGCGAAGCCGAGCAGCGCGAGCCAGAAGAGTTTTCCCACCCACGGCACTGCCTGGCCAAGCTCCTGCCCCCGCATCGCATTCAACTCCTCCCGGTCGAGTTCCGCTCGTTCTTCCAAGGTCAGGTCGGGCAACGGTAAGCCCCCTTTCGCGGGGACCTGCGCTGACAGGTCGGAAGCGGGGCGCAAGCTCGCGCGGAGGAAGAGCATCCGAAGCGCCTCCTTGCGGACCGTAGAAGCCGCGAGTTGAAACTGACCGTTCGCAAGCCGCTCCATTTCCCCTCTTTCAGCCAAAGTTTGGAATTCCCGCAGCTGATGCATTTTGAGCAGTTCGGTAAAGGCATCGATATCCGGCAAAACACACGAGCTGGTCCCCACTTGGTCGGCCACCCAATGGGTGTGCCGCTCGAACAACTGAGAGGCCAACGCCTCCGGGACATATTGCGTGACCTCCTCTCCCATCTCCCCCCCCAACACGGACGGCGACCCCGTATCGGTCATCAACAACCGGCCATCCGCCAAAAAAGTCATGAACCAAAACCGCGGCACCGGCTCCGTTCCATTCGCCTGACCGCGCGAAATCAACAGGTAAACCCCCCACTCCTCATGCAGGTAGACCCGGTGCGCCTCGGGCTGGGTCCTTGCACCCACCCGCTTGATTTCCCGGCTGTGATGAAACGTAAAGCCGATCTCCGCCAGGCCGGGTTCATGGGGGGCCGCTAATTTCTCCACCAAATCGGGCACCATCCCTCGCGGGAGCTCCCGTGTCTCATAAGGCCGAAAGCGAAAGGCCGCAATCCGACGGCGAAGGAGACCGAACCGCAGCACGGCTCCCAAACAAAACACGCCGAGGATCAGAAACAGCAAGGTGAGCGTTACTTCCATAGGGCAAGCGTTGACCTTACGGGATTCCCCCCTTCTTGGCTTGCGAAAAATTCCCCCATCGGCCAAGAAGCCCTTACCTGCGAACGATTCAACGGAGGGGGAATGCCCGTCGCTTCCCCCTCATTCCCCTCTCTCCTCCAATCAACAAAGATGCGCCCTCCCGACATTCTCCTTTTCATCTCCGACGACCATCGCTGGCTCGACTTTGGCGCCGCTGGCAACCTTGAAGTGCGCACACCCCATCTCGATCAGCTCGCTTCGGAAGGCCTCCTCTGCGACGGCCACGCCACCCCTACCCCCATGTGTGCTCCGGCCCGAATGTCCCTCTATTCCGGGTTGTATCCGGTGCGACATGGCGGCTACCCCAACCATAGCCGCGCTCACGAGGGACTCCGCAGCATCGTCCATCATCTCGGCGCACTCGGCTACCGGGTCGGGCTCCATGGGAAATCGCATGTCGCACCACCGACCGTGTTCCCCTTTGAAACCGTCGCCGACCCCGCCACCTTTTTCGCTCGCGACCGAGCCCAACCGTGCTGTCTGGTTGTGGCGACTTCCCAGCCGCATACCCCGTGGTTAGCCCCCACCCCAGGCAGCCTTCCCCCCGAAAAATTGACCCTTTGGCCCAACCTCGCCGATACCCCTGGCACCCGCCGCGCTCTCTCGCGCTACTACGCCTCAGTCGAAGAGTTGGATGACAAAGTCGGGGCCGCTCTGGCTGCGCTCGATCAGGCAGGGCGTCCCGAGGAAACGCTGGTGATTTACACCTCGGATCACGGAGCGCAATTCCCTGGCGGCAAATGGACTTGCTTCGAGCCTGGGCTACGGGTCCCCTGCCTCGTTCGCTGGCCCGGTCGGGTCGCCCCAGGCAGTCGAACGACGGCGCTCACCCAACATGTCGATCTGCTCCCCACCCTGATCGAAGCGGCCGGAGGCACTCCCGAAACCTGCGACACCGGTCTGCCAACCGGGCAAACCAATGAACGCGGGTTCGATGGCCGCAGCTGCCTCTCCCTCTGGCTCGGCCAAAAAGATGAGCATCGATCCCATGTATACGGGGTCCAAACCCAGAACCGCGCCGCCCGGAGTCTCCCTTACCCCGTTCGTTCCGTGCGCGATAAACGTTACAAATACATCCTCAACCCGCTCCATGAGGTGCATTACCAAAATATCCTCACCACCATCCCGGAAGCGGTGACCGAAAACGAATATTGGCCGGAATGGCTCGCGGCTGCGGAGGGCGACCCATCCATTCGGCATCTGACGGAGCGTTACCTCCACCGACCGCCCGTCGAACTTTACGATTTGGAAGCGGACCCGTGGGAAATGCGAAATTTGGCGAACTCCCCTGCCCTGGCAGGGATTCAATCGACGCTGGCCACCCAGTTGGCCGATTGGATGGCCCAACAAGGTGACTCCGATGCTGTGGCCACGGAGATGGCGGCAAACGATCGGACGGGCAGACCAAAATCTGGATCGCAAACCTAGAAACCGAGTATCCCGCCTGCCGACCGCTGATTCGCAACCTTCTGGGGTGTATGCCGGACCTTAGCCGTGACTATTCAATTTAATCCGCAGATTTACAGAATTTCCGCAGATGGAAAAAGTTTCGCGACCATTCACGGTGCTCAAGCTGACTCACCATTCCATGAGCGCTGATGACCAAGTTGATAACGAGCCCGTTCCTCTATCAGCGTTAATTTTTTTAATCTGCGGATAAAATGTTTTGAATACTTACGGCTTAGGCAGAGACCGCAGCCGGGCGGCTGAGATATTCGGCGACCCCTTCCGGAGTGGCCTTCATCCCTTCCTTACCCCGCGACCAATTTGCCGGGCAAACCTCGCCGACTTCTTCGAAGAATTGCAGGGCATCCAAGATACGGATGGCTTCTTCCACACTCCGACCGAGTGGGAAGTCGTTGACCAACTGATGCCGGACTAGGCCATCTTTATCGATGAGGAACAGACCGCGGTAAGCGATCATTTCACCGGTGGCCATGAGCTGACCGCCGAAGCGTTCGCTCACTTTGTATTCCCCGGCGAGCACGTCGTAGGCGGCCGAAATTGTCTTGGTGCTGTCGGCGACCACGGGATAAGTCACCCCCTGAATGCCTCCCTTATCTTTCGGCTGTTGGAGCCAGCCCCAGTGCGACATTTCCGTGTCAGTCGAACAGGCGACCACCGCCGCGTTGCGCTTTTCAAATTCCGGAAGGGCCGCTTGGAAAGCGTGCAACTCGCTCGGGCAAACGAAAGTGAAATCTTTGGGATAAAAAAAGAGGATGACGTATTGGCTTCCTAGGTATTGATCGAGTGAAAAGTCTTCGACAATGCGGTTGCCGTCGACAACCGCTTTGGCAGTGAAGACCGGAGCTTTTTTTCCAACGAGAACAGGCATAGAGTAATTGGGAGTTGAAGTGTTATGAAGGGGGCAAAAGGAAGAGAACGACCGGCGTTTTTTCCTGGATGCCTCTATTCGCTAAGGCTTTTCGCCTGAAGAAGCCGATGGGTCAAGCGCTTGTTCGACAGACGAATGGATGGGGAAGATGGTGCTTAAGCCGCTCATTTGAAAAAATTGAAGGAGCTGCGGATTGAGCCCGGCGATTTCTGCGCTGCCCCCTACCCCCTGCAGTTGTTTGGTTCCGAGCAAGAGGGCGCGCACCCCGACGCTCGACACATAATCAACCCCCGAGAAGTCGAGTAACACCCGCCCCTCCCCCCGGGCCACAACGCCTTCGAAATAACCGGCCAACGCCCGAGCCCCATCGGCATCGAGTTTGCCCCGTAAAGCGAGGAGGTGAGTGCCTTCTTTGAAAATTTCTTGTATCTCCATACCCGTCATCAAAGGGCCGAGCCCGATCTGTCTGTAAGGGGCCTCGCGGCATTCGCCAAGCGCCAATGTGGCATTGACAGTGAGAAACGGCACGGGAGAGTGGCTTTTTCCGCTGTCGCCCATGTTCTTCAATACCCCGTTTTTCCTGCTTTGCTTTCTGCCGCTGATCCTGGCTCTGGCCTGGTTCGCCCGGGGTCACACGCGGTTGCTCGCCATTCTCTTGGGCTCGATCTTTTTTTACGCCTGGGGCGAACCATGGTTTGTCTTCCTCGTGATCGCCTCGGCCGGGCTTGATTACGCTCTCGGCCACCGGATCGCCACGGCCTCGGTCGGGCGGCGCCGCTTGCTGGTGGGGATCGGGGTGGTCGCCAATCTCGCCCTGCTCGTTTACTTCAAGTATTTCGCCTTTGTTCTGGGAAACCTCGACGCCGTCCTTACCCGGCTCGGAATGCAAGGCGTCCCCATCTGGAACATCCTCCTCCCGCTCGGCATCTCCTTTATCATTTTTGAAAAAATCACTTACCTTGTAGACATCGCCCGGGGCATCTGCCATCCCGCCGAAAAGTTTCATCATTACCTTCTTTACGTCTTCTTTTTCCCGAAACTCCTCGCTGGCCCCATCGTCAAATACCACGATTTCGCCCCACAAATGCACACGCGGGACATCGGTGCGGAGGATTTGGCGGCTGGCTTTTCCCGTTTCAGCCTGGGGTTGGCCAAAAAAGTCTTTCTCGCCGATTCCATGGGGGAGTTGGTCGATCGGGTATTTGGATTCCCCAATGACGCCATCGGGACCGGGTCGGCTTGGCTCGGGGTGATCGCCTTTTCGCTCCAGATCTATTTTGATTTTTCGGGTTACAGCGATATGGCGATCGGGCTGGCTCGATTGATGGGGTTCCGGCTCTTGGAAAACTTCAACCAACCTTACATCGCCCGGAGTTTCACCGATTTCTGGCGTCGCTGGCATATCTCCCTCTCCACCTGGATCCGTGAGTATCTTTATATTCCCCTCGGGGGCAATCGCCACGGGACCCTGCGCACTTACGCCAACCTTTGGATCTGTTTTTTGCTCTCCGGCCTCTGGCATGGCGCCAGTTGGACCTACGTCCTCTGGGGAGCCTACCACGGGACCTTTCTCGTGATGGACCGCGTGGTCTGGCATCGGTTTGAAAAACGGCTCCCAGCGGTCCTGACGATCGCGCTGACCTTTTGTTTCGTCACCCTCGGCTGGGTCATTTTTCGATGCGTCGACCTCGCCCAGTTGGCCGCTTTTTCACGTGCCCTGGCCGGAGCCGGGGCCGAACAACCCGCCCCTCTCTACATGACCCGTGACCATGCCTTTTTCCTTGCGCTCGGATTGGCCGTCAGCTTTCTGGCTACCACCCCGCCCGTGCGCGCCTGCCGGGATTGGTTGCAATTTAATCCCCACCATTTCGCGACCAGAATGGGGCTGGCAGCCGGGCTCTTTCTCTTGGTGCTCGGCACGATCTCAGTGCGGACATTTCAGACCTTCCTTTACTTCCGGTTTTGAACCGCCCTGGGTTGACGTCGCCCGCCGGATCGACGAAGGATGCTCCATGATGCCTGCCGATTCCGGCGCGATGCCCATCGGGGAGAACGGGATCGAAATCCGTTCCCATTATTTGGACGAAAAAGGGGTGCTCACTCTCTCGGGTTGGTTTCCCGAGCTGTATACCGATTATTACCTGCATTTGATGCAACACAGCCTCCGATATGAAGCGGCACATGACCAACTGCTCAAGGAAGCCCTCGCAGCCCTGGCCCTCCACCTCTGCTCCCGGCCGCGAGATGAGACGGTGGCGTGGACCTGGCATTTCGCCGAGCAGAACCTCAATTTATTCGTCACCGGCAGCAACCTGTTGGGCGAGGTGACCGGCCGGGTCTTTACCGAAGGGGTGCGCGATGATCCGCACAATTTGTTTTACGCCCAAGTTGTCCGGCCCCAACACGAAATGCGCCAAAGCGTTATCAGCTTCGAAAAGGCATCCGCCTTTCAAATTGTGGAAGAGTTTTACCGCCAAAGCCAGCAGCAGCTCGGTCGCTTTTTTGACCATGGCGACGAACGCTACCGCCTGGTCCTCGCCTTGCCCGGGGCGGAAAGTGGCTGGGTGGAAACGCTCGACGCCGGGGCGGGCGATGCCCTCGATGGCTCAGCCGCCGCCCGTCTGCTCGAACGGCGTCTTTTTAAGTTTGCCTGTGATTGCACCCTGAGCCGAATCGTCCGTTCCCTGGCGTCCCTGGGCGAGGAGACCGCCGAGTCGTTGTTTGACGAAGAAGAGCCGCTGGAAATCACCTGCCCCCGCTGCGGAGCCCGCTACCAAGCCACTCTGGCCCTGCTTCGCGACTTGCGAGAGGTCGCCCCAGACGATGCGACGGA
>CAZSPO010000029.1:12459-14569 GCA_964608775.1 uncultured Chthoniobacterales bacterium
CCCCCCTGGCCAACTCTCCGTTCGATCAGCGACCCTCGACCTTTACTTTGCCGTTGGCTGATGCGTTCAAAAACCGCATCATGCCGGGCGAAGATAGGCAGAGATGATCGTGCAGAGTGACCCCCGCGTGAGGACGGACCACGACTCCGTTGGAGCTTGTTTCGAAGCGGTGAGGGGCTGGGGCGCAGCGACTTAATCCTTGTAAGCCAGCGGGGCTTTCGTGGCGAAATCGATGCACCCTCCTTGTCCATCCGACCTGGCACCAGGATGGTTAATCTCGGTGGTTCCCTTGTAAGCGAAAGGGTCGGTGCCCGCGACCATGACGATGTCCCGAAAATCGGCTTTGGCCATTGCCACGCCTTGTTCCGGTTTATTCCAAGGGAGAAATGATTCGGCGCTCATGTAGTGATTGACCAACGCCCGCCGGAACCCACCCGAACTCCGGTTCGGCAAGGAGCGATGCAAGGTGTAACCGTGGAAGAAGACGATGCTGCCCCGCTTGACCTCCACAGGAACCGCCTCTTCGTCGGTGTAAGGAAACCCGCAGGATTGCTGGGCACAATCGAAGCGCCGATCCCCGTGCCAGGTTTGTTCCCAAAGAATCCCGTGCCGATGGGAGCCGGGCAGAATCCAAAGGCAACCATTCTCTACCGTGGCATCGTCGAGTGCGATCCAGACGCCGATCAACGACCGGTCGCGAGTCGGAATATAGTCCTCGTCCTGATGCCACGCCTGCCCAGGTTTACCGGCCGCTTTCACAAACAACATCGATTGCATGCACTTCACATTCGGACTCACCACCCGCGTCAACACATCCACTATCGCCGGGTGCGCCAAAGTTTTAAACATAAGCGGGGAGAGTTTGTGAGGAAAATGAATACACAAAACCCGCTTCAATACCGCTTCCTCCGACTCGGTCGGTTCCGCGATTGGGATATTCTTAATCTGCCCCGCTTCGTTCCGACACAGCAGGGTGGTCTCGGCATTGATGGCATCGACCTCCTCCGAGGTGAGCCCTTCTTCCAAAACCAAAAAGCCGTTGTCGCGATAGAATTCCTCCAAACCAGGGCAAGGCCCGTTCGCAGGGAAATAGCCGGGCGCTTTCACAGGAGAAACCGAAGGAGTCGGGGAGGCGATTGCAGTCATTGAAATATCTGATACCTTGCTCCACCTCTCCTCAACAGCTCTGTGGAAACGAAAAACCTATCCAAAAGATTACGCTACACGGGAAACGGAGCGGCAATGTTCGGTGATGTGGTTTATAGTCCAGGCGGTTCGCACGCCACCCGGCAGGTCGCTTTTCAGCTGGTGCACATCGTCGAGGGGGAGGCTGTCGTGGAGTTGGGTCGGGAGCACTTTATCATTCAACCCGGCGAAATCGCTCTGATCACACCGGGGCCACCGGTCCGTTACACCTTTTCCGTCGGGGGCTCCACCCGGCACACTTGGTGCACGATGATAAATCTGGGGGGCCGGACGCGGCTCGGTCGAGAGTTGCTGGCGGCGGCCCGCGTGCAACCGCTTTCGGAGCGACTGGCGATTTTGATGGAGATGGGATTCTCCCTTGGTTCCCGAGTGGCGACCCGCAGTCCCAACTTGTTGGAGTCTCTCGCCCGCTGTTGTCTAGAGGCTTATTTGGAAGAGGTGCGTCGGGCGGCCGCTCCGACCGCGGGAGGAGAGCCGCCCGCTTTGGCGCGGACCATGGAATGGATTGCCCAACACGGCCATGAGCCGGTCGATGCGGCGGGGCTTGCCCGTCACGCCGGGATTTCTCGGTCGGCCTTGCGCACGTTGTTTCTCGAACATCTCAACACCACGCCGATGCGTTACGTCTGGCGGCATCGGACAGAGCGCGGCATCCGGCTGCTTCGGGAGACGGGGTTGACTGTGGCGGAGATTGCATGGCAATGCGGTTTTCAGACGCCGTTCCATTTTTCCCGCTGGGTGCGGCAGGTGTCTGGCATTCCCCCCCGGGCCGTGCGCGGCTCTGCCCGGGACTGAGCCTAGACCCCAGTGCGATGTCAATTCCGATGCCCCCCGGAGATTGCAGCATCAGCAGACTTTAAGAAACAGTGGGATAAATGCCGGAGCGGCGGTGGGGAGGTGACAG
>CAZSPO010000029.1:14579-15748 GCA_964608775.1 uncultured Chthoniobacterales bacterium
AGGGGGAAGCGGGGGGCGGTGTTGATAGCCGGGCTCGGTTTCTTGCCGACGGAGAATGGCGATAATCTCCCGCCACACCGCCACCAACCCATGTGGGGTGGGAGGGAGATCGTGCCGGATCAGGCGATGAAGCCGACCCAGACGGTAGCAGGGAACGGCGGCATACATGTGATGTTCGGTATGGTAGTTCATCTGCCAATAGAGAAAACGAAAGACCGGTCCGAGGGTAAACGTCCGGCAGCAAAGCCGGAAATCGGGGGTGTTATCACAAAGGCCGACATGTTGGGTGTTGTTGCAGAGCCAGAATGGGCCGTTGAGAATCCCTTTGCCGACCACAATCATGAGCGGGATGATCGGTTGCCCAATGGCAAAACCAGCCACGAGCAGAAGCGCCTGCCCGCCGAGCATGATCCGAGCCCAACGGACCGGGGCGCGACGTTTCTCCGGTTGATCAGGTGGGAAGAGGGTGAGTTCCCACTCCCCTTTGAACTCGCCCCGCGCAATGCGGATGGTATTTTCGATGCCCCATCGCAGACCCGCAAAATTGAAAAATGCGGTCTTCAGGAATTGGCGCAGGGCAAATTTAATCGGCAGCGTCACCTCCAAATCGTCCGGGGGATGGAGGGTGTAACGATGGTGGCGGACATGGCTTTGCCCGAACATCTCGTGATTAATCCGGCCGAGGAAAGCGAAGAGATGACACCAGAAAGTGTTGAGCCATTTCGTTTTGAAGACCGTGCCATGGACGAGTTCGTGCACGGCATTGATGAGAAACGCGGCCGTCATTCCGTAAAAAAGCACGGCAAGCAGAGCCAACCACCAGGGGCCACGGGCAGCGGCCACTCCCGCTACGGCGAGGGGGATGACCAAGAGAAGAAAGTAGCTGCCGGTCTGCAGCCAGGCGAGGAGATCGGAGCGGACGTGCAATTTTTTCAGCTCACCCGGGGGCAATTTCGTGCGATACCAGGAGATGGAACGACCGCGGCGGACCGTTTCCGTATATTCGGCCAGGGGCGGCTCTGCATGGAGAAGTGCGGAAGATTCAGACATATCGGCAACATGGCAGAAAGAAAGCGGGTTGCCTTCCGCATGGCGATGGCCATAGAAAATGAAACGGACTCATAGAAAAGCTCCGCAGCGCTGAGGGCAAAGCGGGGGGCTAGTTCCCG